>CAMJES010000099.1 GCA_946404705.1 uncultured Ruminococcus sp.
GTACAAAACCGACATCTTCCGCAAGGCAAAGCTCTATCCCCTTTCTGACCAAAGACAGCTCTGGGTTAGGTTTTACTCCGCCCAACTCAACATATTTGATGTTTTCATCGTCAAGCGCTTTTTTCACTCTGTCAAGAAGTCCGCTTTTTTGTGCAGACTGTCCTCCGTAATGGATAAGCACCTTTTTGGGTGCAAATCCTGACACTATTTTTCCGACTTTAAGCTCCTCGCCTTTTCCGAAATAAACCTTTGTAGGTGTTTCATAAACAAAATTCAGCACAGCCATCGTCCTTTCCGATCATTTGTTAAGATATTATAGCATTACCGCAGACAAAAGTCAATTGGATAAACGTGAAAAGTTGGTTACTTCAAGCATAAGCTGCTCGCCTTCGACAGCAGCAGAATTTCCTGCGTCATCAGGGATAAATCGAGAATGTAAAGCGATTCCCCAATTCCACCTGCGCAGTTTTTTACACTTTTACAGGTTATTGGACGGCGGCATGCAATTATTGTTTCTGCACACATAAAAAGTCGTCCTGCCGTTTAAAAGGGGATATTTTTTACTCTCCGAAACCGCCGAAATATTCGCAAGCAGCGGCAGACGCTTTTTAAACTTGGTCAGCTCCGAGTTATCATTTGTGACTGCCGTGATATGCTCGGGAGGAACGTCATATATAAGCTTTGCAGTCAGAAACATACTGTATCCTGACGGATATTCCTGCGCTTGAGCAGACATGAACGCAAGCTGATTTTTTGCAAGCTCATTATACCGCTCCTTTTCCGTCAGCTGATAAAGCCGCACGAGGTCATAAGCCATAACGGAATTTCCGCTTGGAAGCGCTCCGTCATAAGTTTCCTTCGGATTCATAAAAAGCTCGCTGCTATCGGATTCGCAAAGGTAAAAACCGCCATTTTCGTTATCGTAAAACCGCTTTATCGCTTCTTCGCAGAAATGTTCCGCTTTATCAAGGTATGTTTTATCCAAAGTCGAATTGTATAACTCGATCAGCGCGGCAGTATAAAATGCATAATCGTCCAAAAAGCCCTTTTCGGAGCGCTTTCCGTCACGATAGCTTGTATAAAGCTGCACACCGCTGCAAAGCTTATTTTCAATGAACGCCTGCGCTTTTTGTGCCGTCTGCAAATACAGCTCGTTGTGCGAAACTCTGTAAAGCACGGACAGCGCCGCGATCATAAGTGAATTCCACGAAGCAAGTATCTTATCGTCAAGGTGAAGCGGCGCACGTTTTTTTCGGTAATCGCACAGCTTTTGCAATTCAACTTTGAAATTGGAAGTCAGGTCGCCGCTTTTTAGAAGATTTGGGATATTCACGCCCTCAAAGTTGCCTTGCGGCGTAATGTCAAAGACTTGCGCAAATTGCCTGCCCTTTTCATTGCCGAGAACTGCGAGGATCTCGTCATAAGAAAAGGTATAGAACTTTCCCTCAACACCATCGCTGTCTGCGTCCTGTGCGCTGAAAAATCCGCCCTCTCGGGAGGTCATTTCACGCAGGATATATTCCGCTGTTTTTTCCGCCGTATCGAGATAGAGCGCCTTTCGTGTCAGACTGTAAGCCGCAGCATACGCTATAATAAGCAGAGCGTTGTCATACAGCATTTTTTCGAAGTGAGGCGCAAGATAATACCTATCCGTGGAGTATCTTGAAAAGCCGCAGCCGATATGGTCGAAGATACCGCCTTTGCGCATTTGGAGCAGCGTTTTTTCAGCCATTTCAAGAGCGTTTGCGTTATTATTCCGATGTGAATACAGCATAAGAAAAAGCAGATTATGGGGCGTTGGAAATTTAGGTGCAGAGCCAAATCCGCCGTAAACGCTGTCAAAGCTGCTTTCAAAAAATTTCACTGCATTTTCTGTCAGTTTTTCGGATGGGGTACTTATTTTATCTGCATTTGACGATTTAAGATGTGCAATAATATTATCCGCCGATGTCAGAAGCGCCGCACGGTTGCTTTGCCACTTTTCCGCGATAGCATTAAGCAGGTCGGCAAAGCCGGGCATACCGTAACGCGAATTGACGGGAAAGTATGTTCCTGCGAAAAACGGCTTTTTGTCCCATGTCATAAAAATGCTCATTGGCCAGCCGCCGTTTCCCGTAAACGCCTGACACACCGACATATAAACGCTGTCGATATCGGGACGCTCCTCTCGGTCGACCTTGATCGATACGAAATGCTTGTTGAGAATATCCGCAGTTTCAACACTTTCAAAGCTTTCGTGCGCCATAACGTGACACCAATGACAGGTGCTGTATCCGATGCTTAAAAATATCGGCTTGTCCTCGTTTTTTGCACGTTCAAAGGCTTCGTCACACCACGGATACCAGTTCACGGGATTATCTGAGTGCTGGAGAAGATAAGGACTGGTTTCGTTATTTAGTTTATTGCTCATATATCCACCTTAAAATAAAGATTTTACACAAATATTATATTGATATATTGCCGCAGGAGAATTGTTTTATTCAGATAATATACGCTTATCAATAATAATACTAAACACCAATAAAATACAGAAAAAAATCTGCGCCGAAATCCCAATATAAAGTTGTTATCAACAACTCGCTGTTTTCAATAATTACAAGATTGTCGGCTTGATTTTTTCCAAATTTTAAATAGTGTTTAGTATAATACGTTTTGCTTAATCAGCAGTTCCCAAATTTTACATCGAATATCCCTACGCAAAGAAAAATGCGTTCAAGATATCTTTATAGTTATTTTTTGTACCATTTCTTTTCCCACCAGTTTCCAATGTTTCTGCAGAAGCAGGAACAACAGTATTTTACGCCCTTTTTGAGTACGCGGAATATTCCCCACATACCCGATTCAACGTCCCATTTCAGAGATCCCGAGCGGTAGAGATAATCTCCGTGATATTCGGAATCGACGTTTTCAAGCTCGATAACATAATAATCACATCCAATATTGTTTTGGGCTGATAATACCTATAAATATACTATATTCGTTTATAAAAATCAAGAGCGCGACAGACAATTGTGACGCTCATTTTCCACTCTTGCACCTTTTTGTTACAATATTGAAACCGGAATTTATCGTGACATCACCCACTCTATCGCCCCGAGAACGAGATATGAAGTTGAAAAGCGCTATTATCTCCGCTTACAAAAGATACGTCGAAATCGAAAAGATCATGAACGCCGAAGAAGAAAACTGTTAAAATGATAAGACCCATTTCCGAAATGTGTTGTTTCGGAAATGGGTTCTTTGTAAATTTATGAAATGATCTTACTTTATACTAAACATAAGTAATATAGAAGTTTTAGGTACAAACAATAAAACCGTAAATAAATTCGTTTAAGAATATTATCCTTGCAAAGATCCTCAACCTTGAGAAGATAATTCATAGTCTTATTCCTTTCCATAACAGCATTCAAATGCGCTTACTTTTTTGATAGGATATATACCCATCAGCACCGCAGCCGCTGATGTAATAATCATCACGATCGGTATGATCAGATATGCCCATACACCGTCGATGACAAAGCGAAAACTGTCTGCGCCAAACAGTTTTAACGCTGCTCCGCCAAGTCCTTCTCCTAAGATATTTGCCGAAAGTACGCCGATCACAATTCCTGCCGCCGCAGGTATAATACCTTTTGCAAAATAAGAGATCATGATATCTCCCGACTTAAATCCAAGAGCCTTTTGCAGCGATATTTCAAACCTTTTTCGCTCTGAAATAAGGTTCATAAACAGCATTACAACCACGGCGGTCACGATCGCACCTGTTACAGCCGCTACTTTAGCCGCAGCGCTTACCATATCAAGCGTCTGGCCGTAGCTTTTTACGATATAGTCAACAATGTCGGTAACATCTGCTCCAATACTGCGGTAATGCTCCGAAAAGCTATCCTTATCTGCACCCTCCCCAAGAGAAACGTAAATTATGCTCCATACAATTTCATCTCCGCCGATGTTATTGCACATTTTGGCTGTTTTTCCGCCGTTTGTTATGTCGGAATATATGCCGCAGACGGTATATTCTTTTCTTTCTCCGTCCACGGTCAGATATAATTCACTTCCAACATCAAGACCCAACTCCTGTGAATTCATTGAGGAAAGAGCTATCTCGTTTTCCCTTTCCGGATACCTGCCTTTTGAGTAAACAACGGGAAATACCGTATGATCGCCGTTTTCCACGAACAGATTTACAGTCGTATTGTCCGAAAGTTCAGCCGTGAGCGACTTTGTACAGAGTACAGAATAATTGCGGACATTTTTATCCGCTTTAAGCTCTGCCGCTATGCTTTCTGTTGCTCCGACAATATCCTCCGTCATTCGGACGTCAATGCGCATATCGCTGTTTCCGATACCCATATATGATGTAAAATCGGGCGCAGACATCGTTGTGTATAAATTCTGCGGTACAAGCATTATAAATGTGCATATTGCTGTTACAAGGCCTGTCAGAATGTACTGTCCCCGTCTGCTGCTTTTCCCGCTGTCGTTCGCTGATATCATCGCTTCAACAGGTGGCATTTTATCTGTCCTCTTAAGAATTTTCCATACAGCAAGAAGAATCGCTCCCTCTGCAGCTGCAGCCGCAGCTATGGAAACAACACAAGTTATAGAGCCATTATCCCCCGAACCGTACAATTCTCGTATCTTTTCACCCAAAGGCATACGAAGCAGGAAAGCCGCCGCAAGACCTATCACCGCTCCGCAAACCGAGAACATCAGATATTTTGAAAAATATATTCGCTTTATATCCGCTCTCTCAATTCCCAACGCTTTCAATGTACATATCTCCGTTCTGTCACGTTCGGTCTGCAAGAGCAGGATAAAACGTATGCACAGTACAGAAATAAGTATAACAGCAATTCCGACCAGAAAAATTATAATGATCATTATTCCGTCAGACAATGCATTCATCATTCGGATAAGCGGCTTTGTTATTGCAGGGCCGTTTGAAGGAAGCCCTGCCGCTGCGTATGCTGTGCTTAATTCATTTATATCCGAACCGCTGTCCAAAACGAATTCTATCAGATATTCTTCCTCGCCTCGGCACCGCATTTCGTCATAATCAGCTGCATTCACAAGAAAACGCTTTGATGAAGCAAGCATAGAATTCATCTGTACGTCACGGACAAATCCTGCGATAACAAACTCAGCATCGCCTATATTCATTTTATCTCCGACTGTCAGGTCGTACATCTCACGATAGCATATCGGAACATAGACCTGCCCCTTTTTCACATCGGGAAGTTCGTTATCCATGCCGAGAAGAAAATCGAAGTTTTCTCCCTGAACGCTCAGACCGTTGTCCTGCGTACTGTCTGCAAGGCTGCAGCTTCCGAGAACGATCTCGCTGTTATTCAGATTAAGGAATGAGCATATCTGAAAGTCTTTGACTTCGCTGCGGATTTCCGCAAAGGCTTTTATCTGCGTTTCATCTATGTTGCCCGTGTGCATCTGCATAAAATCGGGTATAACGGCTCTTTCCGCCGACTTTCCGAATGCTCCCATAAGGTCGAAAAACAGCATGACCGCAAGTGAAATCAGCATAGCTGAAGCTGTCATAAAAAAGACAGTCGCCGCAGACATCAGCTTATTGTTTTTCACATTATTGAATATCAGCTTTTTTATCATTTTCTGTCGCCTCCAACAACCTTACGCTTTTAAGCGAATACATAAACAGCGCACTTGCGCACAGCAGAACTCCCGATATGATGATGACCTGTGCCGCACCTCTTCCTACACTTATTCCTGTATGTGCGGATATTCCGTCTGCCGCTGCGCCTGCCAAGGCGTATGCAGCAACATAGCCAAGCTGCGAAATGAAGCCTATCAGTCCCCATGCACGACCCTGAAGCTCGTCTGCGATATTTGTTCTGACGAGATAATCAAGGCAGCTGTTTGCAAAGGGAAGCATCGCAAAGAATATAAAGCCGAATATGCATATTACAAATATATTCTCCCAAATCCCGAAACCTGCCATGCCTATACCTGCGAAAAACAGCGAAACACTAAGTATCTTCACATAGCCTTTCTTTATGCCGACCGCACCGAGGATAACTCCCGATACAACCATTCCGCAGGCGCATATCGTTTCAGCTGTGCCGAGCGTTGCGCTGTCCGCAAAATCGAGAATAAGCGGCTGCGCAAGTATCTGAAAAACGCCCATAAAGCAGGTAATAAGCGATGATACCACCGTCAGCACAAGCACTCCCCTTTTTTCTGTAACAGCTTTTCCGCCGATCTTCAGGCTTTCTGCAAAGGAAACATCTTTTTCTGTTTGCTTTGACGCAATTTCTTTTTTGATAAAAGCAGCAGCGATCACCGTGGGGAAGAATGTGCAGATATCAATTATCAGCAGCAGCTTTATATCGCTTACCGTCAGCAGAGCGCCTGCCAATACGGGAGAAACGAGATATCTCGCACTTCCTGCAAGGCTCACCATTCCGCTTGCCTTTGAGTATTCCTCTTTGGTGAGCAGATCGGTTACCGTTGCCCGATAGGACGGTTCAAGCAGAGCGGAAAAAGATGAGCTTATAAACACACCCGTGCATATCTGCCACAACTCCGCCTCGCCTTGTATCATACATATAAGTATGTAAAGTATGCCAAGCGCAGAGAAACCGTCACCTATCATCATAAGCAGCCGTCTGTCATGTCTGTCGGCAAGAACACCTGCAGGAACGCTCAACAGCAGCGTTGGCAGAAATCCCAGCAGCGTAACAAGAGCCATACTTGCCGCACTTCCTGTCTTCCCGAAAACATAAACGCCCAAGCCAAAGCTTGTAAGTCCGCCGCCTATGGATGAGATGAGTTCTCCCATCCATAACAGCATAAATTTTGAAAAATTGCTTTTGTTCTTTGTCATAATACCCTCTCCTTTAGACCGTCAGTCTGTCGGTAATATGTTAAAATTTAAAGGAACAAATAGTTCCTTTAATCTCATTCACTTTGAAAAAATAGGAAGAATAGTCTGCCGCATACTTCCTCTGTCCATACCCAAAAGGCGTTCCACATTATAGATAAACCCATCAATTTTTTTCATACACTCGTTTTCGCTGAGGTTTGAAAGTTCATCAAATGCAATATTGGAATAAAGCAAGATCATCTCTGTCGTTTCCGATGGGAAATCTGTCTGACATATCCCCTGCTTTATTCCTTCTTCAACAAGGCCTGTTATAATAGGATTTACCGCTGCAAGCAACCGTTCCTGCATTTTCTGGTGCATAAGCGCATTCTGCGGTTTATGTACCTGCTTCATGATCTCCTGCCCCAAGTCGTTATCAACGTTCAGCGAAAGCATTGTCATTGTCAGTCGCTGCATAACGGGCAGTTCCTTTTGTGCTGCGATCTCCGCCGCTTTTTGGATAAGTCTTCCCGTCATTCGTTCGATCATTGCGTCAAGAATATCTTCTTTCGACTTAAAATGATAGTAGAGCGTACCTCTCGCGATACCGACTTCATCTAAAATATCATTTGTACTCGTCCCGTCAAAGCCTTTTTCACTAAACAACTTTTCCGCAGCATCAAGAATCTCGTTTCTGCGTTCCTCTGCTTCCTTGACAACTCTCATTCTATGATATTCCCTTTCCTTTTCATAAGTTCTGCGGTGACAGCAAGCCGGCCAACCGACTGTCTGTCGATTATTATATCATTATAGTTCCTATTTGTCAAGAGGGTTTACTGCAAAAAATGATTATGC
>CAMJES010000100.1 GCA_946404705.1 uncultured Ruminococcus sp.
TTTTCCTGAACGATAGTCGCAAGCTCCATCATCTGCATCTGGAACGAACCGTCGCCGCATATAACAACGACTTCCTTCTCGGGAGCAGCCATTTTAGCGCCGACTGCCGCAGGAACGGAGTAACCCATTGTACCCATTCCGCCGCTTGTGAGGAATCTTCCGCCCTTTTTGATGTTGAAATTGTTGCAAGCCCATATCTGGTTCTGTCCGACATCGGCAACGCAGACGGAATTATCGGGGAGCGCCTGTGAAAGCTTGCGTATAAACATTTTCGGGTTTACATAGCCTTCGGTTTCGTTCTCTGTCGGAACGGAATTCTTAACCTTTGTAAGCTCGGCAAGCCATTCGGGACGGTCTTTCTTTTCGATATATTCGGTAAGCTCGGTAAGGATAGCCTTGCAGTCGCCTACAAGCGGAATATCCACCGCAATATTCTTTCCTATCTCAGCAGGGTCTATATCAATATGTATTATCTTCTTGTTTTCGGCAAGGAAGCTCGGGGAGGTGACAGCTCTGTCGCCAACTCTTGCGCCGATAAGTATAAGCGTGTCGCACTCGCTGACAGCTCCGTTAGCGGTCTTTACGCCGTGCATACCGAGCATACCCATATAAAGAGGGTGGTCGGTCGGGAAAAGGCTTATGCCCATCATTGTCGAAACCGCAGGAATTCCCGATTTTTCGGCAAAAGCGACAAGCTCTTCGACTGCGTCTGACGCAAACACACCGCCGCCTGCGCATATAAGCGGTCTTTCGGCAGCTTCAAGCGCCTTAGCGATCTTCTTCACCTGCATTGTATTGCCCTTGAAGGTGGGCTTGTATGTACGCATAGAAACGTCTTCGACAGGCTCGTACTTGATAAGCGCCTGCTGGACGTCTATCGGGACATCTATGAGAACGGGGCCTCGTCTGCCCGTTCCTGCGATATGGAAAGCCTCCTTGAAGATTCTCGGGAGGTCGTTCGGGTTTTTAACGAGGTAGCTGTGCTTAACGAACGGCATTGCGGAGCCGGTTATGTCGGCTTCCTGAAAAACGTCGCAGCCGATCTGATCAGTAGAAACCTGACCGGTGATGCAGATTATCGGAATGCTGTCGGCGTAAGCGGTAGCAATAGCGGTAATAAGATTAGTCGCGCCGGGGCCCGATGTTGCGATGCAGACAGCCGGCTTGTTGGTAATTCGTGCGTAGCCGTTAGCGGCGTGACCTGCATTTGCTTCATGCCTTACGAGAACATGATGGATATCGCTTTTGTAAAGCTCATCATAGAAAGGGCAGATAGCGGCTCCGGGATAACCGAAGACGACCTTGACACCTTCTTGCTCCAGGCATTTAACCATAGCTGCGGCGGCTTTAATCTTTTCAGTCATCCTAATCACTCCAAACATAATAAATATACCTATTATTATAATATTTTTTGGAATTAAAGTCAACCGATATTTTATTAATTTACAAATATTGCGATATTTAAATAAGTTATAGAGGGTATAACAGCAGGAGTTTTAATGCGTAATTCGTAATGCGTAATTTTTAAATTCGGAATTAGGAATGCGGAATTCGGAATTATTTATGTTCTGAAGATTTTTTGTAAAACCGACAATTCTGCGTAGAGGCGGATTCTATATCAGACCGTTGATAACGTTGGTTTCCGCTATAAAATCTTAAGGAAAAAACAATAAACCGCAGAAACGAAAATCTGCGGTTCATCTGTTTATGTTTTTTCGGATAAGCTCCGATTTCGTAAAACCCGTAATATTGTGTTGTTTTCTATTGCTGCTTAGTTTCGTAATAATTACGCATTAAAAACAACTCCAAACTCCACTCTACAAACTCCAGACTCACTCCAGTCCCATTTCCGTTCCGCCGACAGGGCGTATAAACAGCTTATGGCATGAACCCTCTCCGAAAACTGCGTCCTGCGCATAGATGAATTCGGACAGAAGCTCATTCGGCACGAATGCTTGTATCGTTCCTGCAAAGCCGCCGCCGTGTACTCTTGACGCGCCTTTGTTTCCGAGGACGCGCTCGGCGGTGTAAAGTCCCATTGCAACGCCCTGCTCGTTCGGAGCCTTATTTGCATAGACGTTCTGCAGGAATTTATACGAGCTGTTTCCGCTTGCTCTGATCGCTGCAAGGAATGAATCCATATCTCCTGTTTTGAGCGCTTCTGCTGCCGCTTCAACGCGCTTGTTTTCGTCAAAGAAGTGTGCTGCTCTCAGCACGGCTCTGTCGCCGCAGGTCTTGCGAAGCTCGCCCATTCTTGCGAAGAACTCGTCTTCATCAGCTTCGCGGAGGACTGCTTTTCCGAGTGCGGCTGCAACTGCTTTCATTTCCGCAGGGATCGCTGCATACTCGGGGGTAAGGTCTGCGTGGCTGCCCTTTGTATCGACGATGCAGAGGTTATAGCCGTAGTCGGTTATATTAAACTCGATAGGAACGATTATCGGATACTGCGTTTTCTTAAAGTCGATATAAACAAATCCGCCGACCGAAGCTGCCATCTGGTCGAGAAGACCGCTCGGCTTGCCAAAATACTCGTTCTCCGCAAACTGCGATATCTGCGCCGCCTTTACTGCGCTTACGGTGTTATCGTTGTAAAGTCCCGACAGGATGCTTGCGACAAGCACTTCGAATGCTGCCGAAGACGAAACGCCGCTGCCCTTCATAACGTCCGAGGTCATATAAGCCTTAAATCCGCCGATCTTAAGGTTGTTTTTCGCAAAGCCTGCCGCAACGCCTCTTACAAGCGCAGGAGTCGAGTCCTTCTCCTCGGATTTTGCTCCAAGCTCTTTTGTATCGACCGTGAAAATGGGATAGCCTTCAGATTTTACGGTGATAATGCCGTCATCGGTCGGCACGGCAAATGCGATAATGTCGAGATCGACTGCCGCTGCGAGGACTTTTCCGTTGTTATGGTCGGTATGGTTTCCGCTTACCTCGGTTCTGCCCGGAGCGGAAAAAACTCTCACTCCGTCCTGAACGCCGAATTCTTTGACGAAGCTTTCCTCTGCGTTTTTATAGCGTGTTTTCTGACGGTCGAGCGCGTCCTCACCGTAGAGTTTTATAAGTTCCGAATCCTTGATATTCATTTTATACCCTCCGTATTTATTTAACTCACCATTACCGCAAGTATAGTCAAACCTTTATCCTCCGAACCCTCGGCAGGCTTAATTTCAATGGTGTGTTTTGCTGTATCCTTGGCAAGAAGCACCTGTTTGGGGAACGCGTAATTTCCCCATCCGCCCGAGAAGTCGCCTTCAAGCTTGCCCTTGCGTTCGCCGTCAACATAGACCTCGTATGTACCGCTCTTTCCGTCAACGGTCTTAAGATAGAGTATTCCGAGGTTTTGGCACTCAGTTTCAAATGTGAGCGTACCGCCGCCCGAGGTTATCCAGTTGTCGGGGAACTGCGTATAAACGCTGTTCTGACCTGCTTCAAAACCGTCTGCGGTATATTCCATCTGTGAAGCGTTCAGCAGCTTCGCATTTTTATAATAGTCGTTTGTAAAGCCCTCTGTATCGAACTTCGCCACTTCGGCAGCGAGCGCGGCGGTATCGGACGAATATACTCCGTCAAGATAGCGTGACAAAAGCTGACCGATAATGTCGTGACCGATATCGTTCGGGTGGATATTGTCGGGGGAGATATCCTTCCACGCAAGCGTTCCTGCCGCAACTTCGGGATAGACCGCCTCACGGTAGCTTATCATAGGCAGGTCGTAGGCAGCGCCTATCTCCTTGTGAACGTCCTGCAAGCTTGTTCCGTTTTCCTGCGTTGTGAAAAGGAGTATAACGGCAGGGTCGTTTTCCGCCGAAAGCACCTTTCGCACAAGGCTGTCATAAGAATACTTATTCATAGTTTTATCGGTGTCATTTACCGAGAATTCTATGACAACAACATCGGGAGAATAGGATAAAAGCTGTTCGTCCGCGCGGTGAACGCCGAGATAGGAGTCTGTTCCGCCGATGCCAGCATTAACGGTGTTTACCTCACATTCGGGGAATTTTTCCTGCCACCACGCGAAGAACTTTGAGGCATAGCAGTTGTTTGTGTTTGAAGCAGCTGTTCCCTGAGTAATAGAGCCGCCTATCACAGCAACGGTTATGCTTTCGCCCTTTTTAGCTTTTTCCATTGCGGCGGCAAGTCTTGAAGTGTTGCCCTCGTTTAAGAAAGCGCGGTTATACATCTTGTCGGTAACTCCGCCCGAAAGGTCGAACGGAACGCTCGGGTCAACTGCGTTTTCATCGACTGCTTCGGTGACCTGCGCGGTGCTTTCCGTAACAGCCGCCGTACCGGGATCCGATCCTGCGCCGACGTTTCCGCAGCCGCCGAGCATTGCAAGGCAAATAACGGCAGTCAGAACAGCGGATAGTTTTTTTCTGTTCTTCATTTTGATTTTCCCTTCATATAAAAATTGTATCCTTCTAAAAATTCATACTAATTCCAAATCGTTCTATAGACAAAGCCGACAGATAGAATAATCCAAGTAGGTAAACTTGTTTACCTTGGAGGGCGACCGCAGGAAGGCTTGCCGCCTTTCAAGGGAGCCTTACGGTTGAATTGGAATTAGTATCAGATCAAACCTATTTGACCGATATTATATTAATTATATCAAACTTTTCTTTTGATTGCAATAACAATCCTGCCGATTTATGTAAATAATTCAAAACAGAAAAATCTCCGCCCTGTAACAGAGCGGAGAAGTTTTACATCTTATCAAAAAACGCCGTAACGAACAGCATAGCCGAGTTTGCGAAAAGGATCGTTTCGTTTGTCGAAAAGCATATTTTGTTGTCGCAGTAGCATTTCGCGCGCGGCGTTCCCCGTGGGATATTCCACCTTGCGAACGGGTCTTTTGCTTCATCGTCGGCGCAGACGCCTATAACAAGCAGACCCGGAACGGGATCGTCCGTTTCCGAAAAGGCGGAAAGGCGGTGGTGCGGATTTCTGACAGGATTTTCTCCAACGCCCGTAACAAAGCATTGTCCGAGCGGATTTTTGCCGAGGATATAGTCAAACTGGTCTGCGGCGGCGTTGACATACTCTCTGCTGTGGAAGAAAATATTCGCCACGATAAGCACCATTGCGCGGTTAAGAATGTTGATATTTGTAAAATAATTGTATTCGGAGAGCGACTGCGCCGTTCTAAAGCCGTTGTTCTCGGATAAACCGATTATGTTGTCGGCTTCAATGCGGTATTGCAGACGGATATGGCGGTCAACTTCAAGATCTTTCATCCTGTCGGTCGTAATATATGCCAGCGCCCCGAAGCCGCCTGCGCCGAAGCAGGTGAATTCCGTTGCGCAGACGTTTTTATACAGCTGATGTATCTTTTTTCGGAAGGATTCCTCACCTGTGAGCGAATAAAGCTCGCATACCGTCCAGAACAGCGTGTCGGTGAGGTTTTTCGGGCGTATATCGCCGCTTGAAGTGTGCGTAAATTCGGGAGGATTCACAAAATGCTGAGGTTCATTGCAGGAGGAAAGCCATATCCAACCGCTGAACGCCGCTGACTGAAGCAGATCGGCAAAATCCTTGTCGAATTCTTCATATATACCGCTTGCAAGCGCCGCAACAGCCGTAAAGCAGGCGGTCGCCTGAAAAGATACAGGCGCGACAAGCTGAAGCTCGTGGTCATTTTCGGGTCGGGCGAAAACGCTGACGTTCTGAGTCGAAACCTTATGATAAACTCCGCCGCTGCGTGACTGCATTTTCAAGAGCCATACAAGCTCGGTCTTGCATTCGGCAAGTATATCGGGGAGATCGGGCGAAGCACCGGGGATGCTGCCCCTGCTGCAGAATTCCGCAGGGAACATTTTGTATGCATAAAGCATATGTCCGAGGGCGATGCAGGCGCTCGGCACGGCTTTTACATAGCTGCCCGAATCGTGCCAGCCGCCCGAAACATCGAGCGTTCTTTCGCGGTTTTCTATAAGCTCCGCAGGCTCGCAATGGCATTTCGGGTGAGCATATTCGGGAATAACAGCAGAGTTTTCTTCGCTGACCTCGCCGCAGCGGTTGTAGTAAAATCCCTGCAGCATAGTTGTTTTCAGGCCGCTGTAAGGGCGTTCCTTTATGTCAAATTCGTAAGAGCGTTTTCTGCCTATTTTTATATAGTATCTTCCGGGCAGCCTGAACGAGGAGAAATCCGCGATCGCAGAAGTTTCGCCCGAGGCTTCGTCAAAGGCAGGCTCGGAAAGCTGCCCCGTGAGCATAATTTTATCGGTGGCGCAGTCGGCAAGACTGAAATATTCGGACTGGGAAACGCCTGTAACAACTGCCGTTTTCGGCCCGTAAAGCTCGTAGCCGAGCTGATTGATATAGAATTTTGCTTTCATGAATTTTATCACCGCCGATCGGGAAAGTAATAAGTTGCTTTAGTGCTATAATTATACTATTATTTGATGATTATTTTCTGTATATTTTTGAAAAAATTATATAATTTTGCTTGAACATATCAAGAATTTATGTTACTATATAAAGGCAATACCGACTTGTGCGGTAAACCTTTTTATGGAGGAAACAAAAATGAATAAAATAATGCCGTCCGACAAAAGAATTTCATATACGGGAAGAATAGATTTTTCCAACGCCGACGCGCCCACGCTTTTTTACGCAGGCTCGTGCGCAGCGTTCCGCTTTAAGGGTACATATCTCGCGGTGAAACTGAATTCCGTCATCTACTGGGGAGAGCTTTCCCTCGGCGCAGTTATTGACGGAAAACAGCAAAGCGTCCGCCTTTATCCCGAAAATAACGGCAAGGATATAGAGGTGACTATTTCCGACTGCCTTGAAGATACCGTCCACGAGGTCGTTATATATAAACAACACGCCGCAAATCAGCTGTTGACATTCAAGGGCTTTGTCATTGATGGAGAGCTGCTTGAACCTGCGGAAAAGCCGAAGCTTAAGATAGAGGCATACGGCGACAGCGTTTGCGCAGGAGAGGTCATCGAAGCCGCAGACTATGTCGGAAAATGCGACCCCGAGAACCACAACAGCCGCTATGACAATGTTTGGAACAGCTTTGTGATGCAGACCGCGCGAAATCTTGGCGCAGAGCTTCATAATATCTGTCAGGGCGGAATTGCGATCTTTGACGGAACGGGATATTTCCACCACCCCGATTATATCGGACTTGAAAGCGTCTATGATAAGCTCTGCTATTTTCCCGAGGGCGGAATTTCGCAATGGGATTTTTCACGATATATACCCGATATCGTAATTATCGCCGTAGGTCAGAACGATAAGCATAACGGCAGAACGGACAGCGACGATATCAACATCAGCGACCCCGACTACCGCAAGCTCTGGAAGACCGCCTATATAAAAATAGTGCGTGACCTTGATAAAAAGTATTCATCACCGAAGTTCGTGCTGACAACGACCGTCCTTATGCACGACGCCGAGTGGGATAACGCGATCGAGGAGATAAAGAACGAGCTTAACGAAATGGGGATAAAAGCATATCATAACCTTTTCAGCCGCAACGGCGCAGCAACACCGGGACATCCGCGGCTTGCAGAGCATAACGAAATGGCAGAGGAACTTACAGCGTTCATAAAGAACATTTTGGAATAATTCGGAATGCGGAATTCGGAATTCGGAATTATTGCGAATACCAACATCTGCCGTTAAAACCGCGAAGCGGACAAAAGTTTACGTCCACGCTTTT
>CAMJES010000101.1 GCA_946404705.1 uncultured Ruminococcus sp.
TAAGCTTGTAAAGGGAAAGCTTGAAGAGAAAACAGGCGTTGCTCTTTCAAGAGTTGCTATCGCTGCCGCAGGACGAGCTTTGAAAACACAGCGCACCGAGCTTGAATTCGACATTGATGACAAGAAAGCTATCACCGAGGAGGCTGTAAAATCCTTTGAGGTTGAAACCGTGTTCAAGGCGCAGAACGAGCTTGACGAAAAGGTCAAAAGTGGAAATCTTGTGTTTTACTGCGTTGGTCATACGGTCGTAAACTATTTCCTTGACGATTATAAGATAAAAAATCTCATCGGACATAAGGGAAAAAAGGTCAAAATAGAACTTATCGCGGCTTTTCTCCCCAACGTTGTCGTTGAAAGCCTTTATTCCGTAATGGATATAAACAAGCTCGAAGTCACAAGCCTTACGCTTGAACCTATCGCCGCAATGAATGTTATAATCCCGCCCGAGGTTCGGCTTATCAACATTGCGCTTGTCGATATCGGCGCAGGCACATCGGATATTGCGATATCGCAGAACGGAAGCATTGTCGCTTATGCGATGTCCACCGTTGCAGGCGACGAGATAACCGAAGAAATAATCCGAAGCTACATAGTTGATTTCGAAACGGCGGAAAAGATGAAAATAACCGCTTCAAAGGGCGGTTCGGTCAAGTTTACGGATATTTTGGGCTTTGAAAGGAACGTTACAGCTGAGGAATTCTTCAAAAGCCTTGCTCCTGCGGTCGAGTCGCTTGCAGGAAACATTTCCGACAG
Organism: uncultured Ruminococcus sp.; assembly: GCA_946404705.1. Taxonomy (GTDB): domain Bacteria; phylum Bacillota; class Clostridia; order Oscillospirales; family Ruminococcaceae; genus UMGS363. The sequence continues at coordinate 754 of CAMJES010000101.1, forward strand.
CATTATCGCTGCAAACGGCGGACAATCCCCTGCCGCTGTTTTCCTCGTTGGCGGCGGAAGCCTTATCCCTGAGCTTTCAAGCGCAGTTTCGGAACGGCTTCAGATACCGAAAGAGCGTGTCGCAGTCGGCGGAAAGAGTGCATATAAGAATATCAACCTCGGCAGGACGGGCATAGGCGGCCCCGAATATGTAACTCCTATCGGAATAGGCGTTACTGCTGTTGTAAACAAGGGTTACGACTTCTCCGTTGTAACGCTCAACGGCAAGAAAATGCGCATCTTCGATACACGATCTGTCAGCGTTGCAGATATGCTCGTTATGGCAGGCTTTAAATCCAACCAGATAATCGGACGTTCGGGCAGAAGCCTTACATTTACGCTGAACGGCGAACGTCAGCTTATGAAGGGCGGCATTTCCGTTCCGGGTCAAATAACGCTGAACGGACTTCCGGCAGCACTTGACCAGACCGTAAAGCAGGGCGATATCATTGAGTTTACGCCAGCCGAAAGCGGAATGGACGCAAATGTTAATATCTCCGACATTGCAGGCGAACTTTCCGATAAGACTGTTTCGGTCGATGGTGTAAAGTATCCTATCGGAGTGACTGCCGTTGTAAACGGCAAGGCTGTCGGCAAGGATTACGACATTCAGAACAACGACAAGGTCGTTATCAACGAAACAGACACACTCGGCGACCTTATGGATATACTGCCGTTCGATTCGGAAGCGATCGGCTTCTTCAAGGGCGGCAAGCAGCTCAGCTTTGACTATATTCTCCGTGCCGATGATGATATCGTAACGGGCGACAAGATAATCTCCGAAAGCTCAAAAGCAGGCAGGATCGCAAAAGCCGTTGCCGAGAAAAACGAGACAAAATCCGACTATTCCATTCCCGTTGACGCGGCTCCCGTGCAGACGGACATCGTAAGCTCTGCCCCGACCGATGCAGAGGAACAGTTCCGTGTTGTTCTCAACGGAAAGAGCGTAACGCTTCCGCCCCGTCCGAACAACGCACCGCACGAGTTTATCGAGCTGATGTCCATTGCGGATATCGACCTCGACAATCCTCCCCCGAGCGGAGATATGATAACTACCATAAACGGCAAAAACGCAAGCTTTATGGATAAGCTTAGCTACGGCGACAGCGTTGTTATCCGTTGGGCAGATAAATAAACAGAAAAAGCAGCGCATTATTGTTTTTGCGCTGCTTTTTGGTTTTTATGCAGTTTGACGGCTTTGAGCAGAACGTCTGTTATCTGCAGTTCTGATCGTTATTGTTCTGTCTGTTGTTCTGCTGCTGATTCTGCTGATTGTTGTTCTGCTGACGGTTGTTCTGCTGATTCTGCTGACGATTGTTCTGCTGCTGATTGTTGTTCTGCTGATTTTGCTGACGGTTGTTATTATTCTGGTTGTTCATAATGATCCTCCGTTTTGGCATAATGCCGTAAAATATATTAAGTTTTCAGCTTAAAGGTAAAAAATTACAGCTTTTCCTTGAATTTATGACAAAGATAGTGTATAATATTCTATAAGCAACGAAAACCATAAGGGGTTCTCAAAAAAACCAAGACAAAGCAATACTTCGTATTGCCCGCAGATTTTCGTACATGACTTACATCAGCTGCAAGGCATCAAACCACAGGCATACTTGATGTATGGCAAGGTTTGATAACGCAGCAGATGATGTAAGTCATAGAAAATATGCCGTGAAGGAGTTTTTTTGAGGTTCCCATGGACTATTATTTTCAAAGGATTGATTTTTATGCACAGCTGCGGAATTTTACTTCATATTTCCTCGCTGCCGGGAAATTACGGCATCGGCACTCTCGGAAAAGAAGCATACGAATTTGTGGATTTTCTGAAAAAAAGCGGTCAGGAATACTGGCAGATACTTCCTATCGGGCCGACAGGCTTCGGTGATTCACCGTATCAGAGCTATTCGGCTTATGCAGGAAATCCCCTGCTTATCGACCTTGATATGCTGATTGAGGACGGTTTTCTCACCTCAGACGACCACGATCTAAAGGTACTTTTACATAAGCAGCATTTTGCAGATTACGCTCAGCTTTTCAGCTTTAAATATGTCATTCTGCAAAAAGCGGCAGCGAATTTCTTTGCGTCTGCTTCAACTGCCGATATCCTCGGCTTTAAGCGTTTCTGCTCGGAAAACGGCTTCTGGCTCGATGATTATGCGCTCTTTATGTCGCTGAAATACATCAATCATCAGGCAATGTGGACGGAATGGGACGATGACATCCGTCTTCGCGAATCCGAAGCTATTGAACGTTATACAACAGAGCTTTCCGATGATATCCTTTGCTGGAAATTCATTCAGTATGAATTTTTCAAGCAGTATTTCGCCCTCAAAGCTTATGCGAACAAAAACGGCATCAAGATCTACGGCGATATGCCGATATATGTTTCAATGGACAGCTCCGATATATGGGCAAATCCCGAGCTTTTTATGCTCGATGAGAACCGCCGCCCGACCAAGGTCGCAGGCTGTCCTCCCGATGATTTCTCGCCTACGGGTCAGCTTTGGGGAAATCCCCTCTATAACTGGGATAAAATGGAGGAAGACGGTTTTGTATGGTGGATATCAAGGGTAGAATACTCGCAGAACTTGTTCGACCTTACACGAATCGACCATTTCAGAGGTTTTGAAAGCTTCTATGCCATTCCTGCCGAGGATAAGACTGCCGAAAACGGAGAATGGCTCAAAGGCCCCTCAATGAAACTTTTCAATGCGATAAAGGCCGAACTCGGCGAAGTCAAGCTTGTCGCAGAAGACCTCGGGTTCCTTACCGATGAAGTAAAGCAGATGCTTAAGGACGCAGGCTATCCCGGAATGAACGTACTTGAATTTGCTTTTTACGGCAAGGAGGACAGCAACTATCTGCCGCATAATTACGTTCGCAACAGCGTTACATACATCGGAACGCATGACAACGATACGGCAATGGGTTGGTATAACTCGCTTGAAAAGCCCGACCGTAAATTTGCCAAAAAATATATGGGACTTAATAAAAAAGAGGGCGTTTGCGGCGGACTTATCCGCACAGCCTTTGCAAGCATTTCCGACCTCGTTATCATACAGATGCAGGATTACCTTGAACTCGGCTCGGAGGCAAGAATGAACATTCCCTCGACCATCGGCAACGGAAACTGGGCGTGGAGATTAAAGGACGGCGACCTCACTCCCGAACTTTCCAAGCGCATCAAAAAATATGCAAAAACATATTTCAGAATTCCCGTCACAAAAAAAGTCAAGGTCAAAAAAGCGGCTGAATAATTCTTATAAGATATAAAAATATAAGGTGCGGTTACTGCCCGAAAGCAGCAGCCGCACCTTTATTATGTCCTTTTTTTCATATAAAAATTTTTGAGAGAAACACCTCTGCGAACGACCTGCTGCTCCTTGACAACAGTATATCCTCTTGATTCAAAGAACCGCTTAGCCGTTATCGAAGCTTGAACCGTAAATTCGGAAGAATTCACGGCGCTTTCCAATTCATTGCATATTGATGTGCCTATACCTTTATGCTGATGATCCTTGTGAACATACAATCTGTCGAGATATCCGTTTTCGGCAATATCACCGAAGCCGACTATTACTCCGTCATATTCCGCAACAACGGTATAATGTGCCGAAAAGGATTTATCCCATGCTGTCAAATCGACCTCGCCAGTCGCCCATGCGCTGACCTGTTCCATTGTATAGTCCTTTATATTCACGGAATGAACAGTATCGTAAAACAGCTTTGCAAGCGCTTCACAGTCGGACAGTTCGTATTTTCTTATGTTCATTCATCGTTCCTCACGGAAGTAATTGATTCCGCATGATGCAGGCTGCATTCTGCCCTTGTTCTTCTTTATTGAGGTAATGACAAGGATAAGAGCGGTTATAATGAACGGCAGCATATCGTAAAACGCATTCGGAAGAGTTATTATTGATTTCGGCATATAATATTTCAGTACGCTGAACGCACCGAAAACAAGGCTGCCACCTATCGCTTTAAGCGGACTCCATGCCGCGAAGATAACGAGCGCAACGGAGATCCAACCCATGCCGTTAACGCTGTCGCTCATCCATACGCCGCCGCAGATTATCATTGAGCAGTAAGCACCGCCTATACCGCATATTCCGCCGCCTATAAGCAGGTTAATATACTTGCTGCGTACAACGTGGATACCGACAGCGTCAGCCGCCGCAGGATTTTCTCCTATTGTTCGAAGATTAAGTCCTGTTTTCGTTTTGGAAAGATAGATAAAAACTATAACGGCAATTGCAACGCCTAAATATATGAAAATATTATAGGAAAAAAGCAGCTTGCCAACAACAGGTATATCGCTTAGCACGGGAATATGAATACTTCTGAGCTGTGAAGTAATATTCTCGGGCAGCTTGAGATTTCCCGTTGCTGAACGGGTGATGTTGTATTCGCCGATGAAGTTGGAAAGTCCGCAGCCGAAGATTGTAAGCGTAAGTCCGGTCACGTTCTGATCTGCCATAAATGTAACGGTAAGGAGAGCATATATCAAAGCCGCAGCCGCTCCCGAAAGAAATGCCGCAGCTATCGCAAGCGCCAGACTGTCGAAGCGGTAGCCTGCCATAAAGCCTGCACACGCGCCTATCGCCATCATTCCCTCAACGCCGAGGTTAAGATGTCCTGCTTTCTGATCGATTATCTCCCCGACCGTTCCGAAAAGCAGCGGAGTACCTGCAAGGACTGCCGCAACAAGGAAGTTGATAAACATATCCATCAGTTCTCACGCTCCTTTCCACTTAAAACAAACTTATATCTTACGAAAAATTCACCTGCAAGCACGAAGAACAGAATTATTCCCTGCAAAACGTCTGCGCAGTAGGTCGAAAGTCCAAAGGTCGACTGCATAACGCTGCTTCCCTTTTCGAGTACCGAGAAAAGGAACGATACGATAAGAATTGCGATAGGTTCAAGCTGTGCAAGCCACGCAACTATAATAGCGGTAAATCCTACACCGCCTGCAACGGACGTTGCAAGAGTCATATCCGAGCCTGTCGCCTGCACCATTCCTGCAATTCCGCAGACAGCGCCGCTCAAAAACATCGTTCTGAGCATTATCTTCTTGGGGTTCATTCCTGCATAGCGCGCAGTCGCGTGACTTTCGGAAACAACGCTTATTTCATAGCCGTGCTTTGTATATTTTAGATAGATGAACACAAGGACTGTGAGAATAATGCCGATTATCCAACCGACTTGAATTCCGAAGACTTTGTCAAGCTGTGCGTTCGGTACAAATCGCGCGATTTTCGGAAATCCGCCCGATTCGGGATCTGCCCATGCGCCGTCACGAAGCCAAACGATAACATTAAGTGCGATATAGTTGAGCACAAGTGTGAAAAGCGTTTCGTTAGTGCCGAATTTTGCCTTGAAGAAAGCAGGTATAAGACCGTAAAGTCCGCCGCCGATTATTCCCGATACGAACATTATAGTGATAAGAAGATAATGCGGCAGTTCCGAATGGAAAAGCGCCCAATATGAAGCAAATATCGCTCCGACGATTATCTGACCCTCGGCGCCGATGTTCCAGAACTTCATCTTGAACGCAAGAGTTACGCCGAGCGAGGATATAAGCAGAGGTATCATTACCTTGACCGTAGCCTGAAAAGCCATCTGTGTGCTGAATGCGCCCTTGACGATAGTTCCGTAAACCGAGAAAGGATTGTATCCTATCGCAAGTATGAAAAGACCGCCTGCAACTATTGCGGCAACTATCGAAACAGCACGGAGAATGACCGCATTTTTTGTTCCGATCTCAGCGCGTTTGGATATCCTGACTCGGAATTTGTTCTGTTTTTTAACAGCGGTTTCAGCCATTTCCAAGCACCTCCTCTGCCGAAGAGCCTGTCATCATAAGACCTATCTGCTCTTTTGTGACTTTTTTTGCATCGACAATTCCCGTAACCCTGCCGTGGCAAAGAACCATAATTTTATCGGAAAGTTCAAGCAGAACATCCAGATCCTCACCAATGAAAAGAACTGCAACGCCTTTTTTCTTCTGCTCGTTGAGCAAGCCGTAGATCGTGTAGGACGAGTTTATATCCAAACCACGGACGGGATAAGCCGTTATCAGAAGGCTCGGAGCGGATTCAATCTCACGACCGAGCAGAACTTTCTGAACATTGCCGCCCGACAACATTCTGACAGGTATTTCCGTAGACGGCGTTTTGATATCAAGCTCCTTGATAAGCTTCTCGGCAAGCTCACGGGCAGGCTTTTTGTCGATGAACGGCCCCTTGCTCTTGCCGTAGGATTTGAGCATCATATTCCCTGTCATGCCCATTGACGACGCAAGACCCATTCCAAGTCTGTCCTCGGGGACAAAGCTCATGCTTATACCAAGCTCGATTATCTCCTTTGCGCTCTTGCCGATAATATTTTCCTTATTATAAAGAACTGCACCCGAGCGTATGCCGTTAAGCCCTGCAATTGTTTCGCACAGCTCCTTCTGACCGCTTCCTGCTACGCCTGCAACGCCGAGTATCTCGCCCGAATATATATCGAACGTAACATCTTCAAGCGCAACAGTACCGTCAGGCTTGTCCACCGAGAGATGATATACATTCAAAAGCGGCTTGGGATCGACCGGTTCGGGGCGTTCGATGCTAAGGCTGACAGGCTTTCCGACCATAAGCTCGGTGAGCTTTTTCTCGTCCGTTTCAGCGGTCAGGACAGTTTCGACCGATTTTCCCTTTCGCAAAATCGTCACACGGTCGCTTATCGCCATAACCTCGTTAAGCTTATGTGTAATTATGATTATCGCACAGCCGTCGTTTCGCATTATCCTCAGCATATCGAACAGCTTTTCGGTTTCCTGCGGCGTAAGTACAGCGGTCGGTTCATCAAGGATAAGGA
>CAMJES010000102.1 GCA_946404705.1 uncultured Ruminococcus sp.
GCCATTGACAAAATGATAATAAAATGTTATAATTAAACGATAATTTGTGTCGGAGTATTTTAATCCGACAATTTTAGGAGGTTAAAACGTGAGAAAGGTCAAAAAACCTGTCTTCTTCGTTGTATTATTGCTGATAGTGCTTTTCACTCTTTCCGTTTTCTTCGGATTCAGCACATATTACGGAGATATGAATACGGTACACATTAAGGGATTAGATAATATCCGTTTCGGTATTGACATCAAGGGCGGCGTCGATGTTACATTTACTCCGCCGGAGGGCGTTGAGGCTACCGACGCTAATATGGATGCCGCTAAGGAAGTTATCGTACAAAGAATGGTAAACCTCGGAATTACTGACTACGAATGTTACATAGATTATGATAACAGCCGTATTATCGTCAGATTCCCGTGGAAAGACGGCGAAACTAACTTCGACCCCGAAGCAGCTGTAAAGGAACTCGGTGAAACTGCCGAGCTTACATTCCGTGAGGGTTATGAAACCGACGACCTCGGCGCTCCGACAGGCATTACTGCCGAAAACGTTATTCTTGTCGGCTCCGATGTTCAGGAAGCATACAGAGCGTATGACAGCACAAACGGAGAATATGTTGTAAGCCTTACGCTCACCGAATCCGGTAAGGAAAAGTTTGCCGAAGCAACTACAAGGCTTTATCCGGAAAACGGCACTATCTCTATCTGGATGGATGATACCTGCATCTCTTACCCAAGAGTAACTGCAGTTATCACAGACGGACAAGCACAGATCACAGGCAGCTTTGACGCAGAAAGCTCAAAGGCACTTGCAGATAAGATCAACTCGGGCGCGCTTCCTTTCAAGCTTGTAACTGCAAGCTTCTCAACGATCTCGCCGAGCCTTGGTTCGGGCGCACTTGAAGCAATGGTCGTTGCAGGTATCATTGCATTTATCTTCATTGCGATCTACATCACAGTTATTTATCGTCTTCCCGGCGCTGTTGCAGTAATCGCACTTATCGGACAGGTATCGGGTACGCTTGCTTTCGTTTCCGGCTATTTCGGATTTATGAACGGCTCGATACTCACAATTCCGGGTATTGCAGGTATTATCCTTGCGGTCGGCATGGGCGTTGACGCCAACATCATTACCGCAGAGCGTATCAAGGAAGAGCTTGGCAAGGGCAAAACGCTTGACGGCGCAATTGAATCGGGTTTCAAGACTGCTTTTTCTGCTATCATCGACGGAAACATAACAATGGTTCTTGTTGCTATTATACTTATGGGCGCATTCGGTACTCCCGACAGCATTTTTGCAAAGGCTCTCCACTTTGCGTTCTTTATGTTCGGCCCGTCAACGGCAGGAACAATCTATTCATTCGGTTTTACGCTCCTTTCGGGTGTTGTCCTCAACCTTTTCTTCGGTGTGTTCTGTTCAAGACTCATGCTCTCTTCCCTCTCAAAGTTTAAAGTTATGAGAAATCCTGCTCTTTACGGAGGTAAGAAAAATGCATAAGAAGTTTAATATTGATTTCGTTGGAAAAAGAAAGATCTTCTTCACAATTTCAATCGTAATGGTCGCTTTCTCCATTCTTTCTACCTTTATTTTCGGTGCAGATCTTGACATTCAGTTCAAGGGCGGTACTATCATCACCTATGTTTATGACGGCGAGCTTGACTGCGACAGATTTGTAAATGACGCTAAAGATGTTCTCGGCGGAATAGGCGTAAAGTACACGACCGGTGTTGACTTCTCCACCGGCAAAAACAACATTCAGCTTTCACTCACATCAAATTCAGGCCTTTCTTCCGATAAGCAGTTCGAACTTACAAATACACTTACCGAAAAGTATTCGGCTAATGCTATCGAGCTTATCGAATCATCGGATGTTTCACCGTCTTCGGGTCGTGAATTCTTCCTCAAATGTATCGTTGCGGTAATTCTTTCCTTGATCGTACTGATCATTTACATTGCAATCCGCTTCAAGAATATAGGTGGCTGGCTTGCAGGTATTTGTGCAGTTATCGCACTTCTCCATGACTGTATCATTGTTTACGGTACATTTATCGTATGTCAGATGCCTATCAACGCTAACTTTATGGCGGTCGTTCTTACGATTCTCGGTTACTCTATCAACAATACGATCGTTATCTATGACAGAATCCGTGAGAACGCTAAGCTTTACGGCAAAAAGAAGACAAGAGAGGAAAACGTAAACCTCAGCATCAACCAATGTCTTACACGTTCGATCAACACCTCTGTAACGACAGTTGTTGCAATGCTTGCAGTTACAATAGTTTCAACGATTTACGGAGTAACTTCCATTATCTCCTTCTCGCTCCCTGTTATGGTAGGTATGATCGCCGGAACATATTCCTCGGTTTGCCTCGCAGCAGTTCTCTGGTGCTTCTTTGAAAGCAAGAAAAAATCTGAAAAAACTCCCAATAAAACTGCAGACGTAAAGCAGGCATAAAAGTTTAATTCAAATATTGAGCAGAACGTTTAACGGTTCTGCTCAATTTTTTTATAAAAATCTTGACATTATTGCTGTTTTATTCTATAATTATATGAGATAATGTTGGTTTATAAAAGCCAACCGAATAATGATAAGGTGGTTTATAAAATGGCAGAAAAATCTATGGACAAAATTGTGGCGCTCTGTAAGGGCAGAGGCTTTGTTTACCCCGGTTCTGAAATCTATGGCGGTCTTGCCAATACATGGGACTATGGCCCTCTCGGCGTTGAGCTTAAAAACAATATCAAAAAAGCATGGTGGAAAAAATTCGTTCAGGAAAGCCCTTATAATGTCGGACTTGACTCGGCTATACTTATGAATCCTCAGACATGGGTTGCTTCCGGACACCTCGGCGGCTTCTCTGATCCTCTTATGGACTGCAAAGCCTGCAAGACCCGTCACCGTGCAGATAAGCTTATCGAGGATTTTGACGGCACAAACACAGGAGGCTGGTCAAACGAACAGCTTGTAAATTATATAAACGAAAAGGGCATCAAATGTCCCGTCTGCGGCAAGCAGGATTTCACCGATATCCGTCAGTTCAACCTTATGTTCAAGACTTTTCAGGGCGTTACAGAGGATTCAAAGTCCGAGATATATCTTCGCCCCGAAACTGCACAGGGCATATTTGTAAACTTTGCAAATATCCAGCGCACCACCCGTAAAAAGGTTCCGTTCGGCGTTGGTCAGATAGGCAAATCTTTCAGAAACGAGATCACACCGGGTAACTTTATCTTCCGCGTTCGTGAATTTGAGCAGATGGAGCTTGAATTCTTCTGCAAGCCCGGCACAGACCTTGAATGGTTCGATTTTTGGAGAAGCTACTGCAAAAACTGGCTTCTTAGCCTTGGAATCAAGGAAGAAAACCTCCGTCTGCGTGACCATGACCCCGAGGAGCTTTGCTTCTATTCAAAGGCAACGACCGACTTCGAATACAAATTCCCGTTCGGCTGGGGCGAGCTTTGGGGCATCGCAGACAGAACCGACTACGACCTCACACAGCACATAAACGAGAGCGGCAAGTCGCTTGAATACTTCGACCCCGATGACAACTCCAAGTACATTCCTTATGTTATTGAGCCGTCACTCGGCGTTGAGCGTCTTTTCCTTACAATTGTTTGCGACGCTTATGACGAGGAAACTATCGGCGAGGGCGATGTAAGAACGGTTATGCACCTCCACCCCGCCCTTGCACCGGTAAAAGCTGCTGTTCTTCCGCTTACAAAGAAGCTCAAAGAACCTGCAATGGAGGTTTACTCCATGCTTGCAAAGAAGTTCAATGTCGAATATGACGAAGCAGGTCAGATCGGCAAGCGTTACCGCCGTCAGGACGAGATCGGTACTCCGTTCTGCATCACATACGACTTCGACACGCTTGAAAAGGACGGCTGTGTAACAGTTCGTGACCGTGACACAATGGAACAGGAACGTGTTAAGATAGACGAGCTTGTTGCTTATCTTGAAAAGAAGCTTGAATTCTAAAACAATTAACAGGACTTACATTTTCGGTAAGTCCTGTTTTTGTACCAATCACCAACGTTATATGGCTAAAGACATCGGATAAATAAAAAAAGTCCTGCAAACACTTCAACCAAAAGTGTTTGCAGAACTGCTATTTTATGCAACAGGATTTTTAGGTTTTCTTCCTCGCTTAGTTTTTGGAGCATTGAATTCAATTTCACGCTTTTTAACAAGTTCATCGGCATTTGCTTTTTCCAAAGCCTCTTTTGTCCAGTTCTGAGTGTTGTCATCGGTGAGTCCCATGAGGTAGTCGATGCTTGTTCCGTAAAAAATTGCAAGCTTTTCCATAACGATCAAAGACGGTTCAAGTTCACCTGTTTCATACCTCGAATAAGTTTGCTGAGTACAGCCAAGATAGTTTGCAAGGTTCTTCTGCATTAAATCCTTGTCTTCTCTTATTGCACGTATTCTAAGTGTCATAAAATCAACCACCGCTCCTTAAACCAAAAATATCGAAAATAACATACTGTTATTATTATCTCATATTTTCGCAGTTATTCATTATATTACGCTCACAGCGAATAATTTGTTAATATTTTAATTAATATTATGGAAATTTATTACTTTATTTACGCATTTTCTTCTATTTTGGGCGGATTTTGTTCATTTTTTATTTATATTTGAATTTTATGTTAATTATGATATACATATTTATGCAATAAAATTACGCATAGAACATATTGAGATAAAAAACCTGCGTCCCAAAACACAGGTTTTTTCATATTAATACTAATCCCCGATAAAATACAGGAAAAAATCTGCGCCGAAATAAAATTGATTCGAGATTGTCGGCTTAATTTTTTCCAAATTTTGTATGGTTTTTAGTATAAAATCAATGTGATTTTTCCAGCTTTAAAAGCTCCGCGCCAAGTTCCGTTTTACCCTCTTTGATAAGCTTTATTTCACTGTATTCATCCGAATTGCAGACCACCATTACAGCCGATGTGTCATAACCCTCATTTCTTATCGCGCTATCGTCAAAGGATATTACAAGATCACCTGTTTTAACGTCATCTCCGTTCTTGACATGAACATCAAAATGCTTTCCCCCAAGCTTGACGGTGTCAATTCCAACGTGGATAAGGATCTCACAGCCGTTTTCCGAGATAATATTGACTGCGTGTTTTGTGTCAAATACAGTTTCGATTTTTCCGTCACAGGGCGAATAGACTTTGCCGCAATCGGAAATTACAGCGCAGCCTTGTCCGAGGATCCCTGCCGAGAACACTTCATCCTTGACAGCCGAAAGCGGTATGACCTCGCCGCTTGTAAATGCACACAGCGTTTCTCCGTCTGAGGTAAAAGCCTTTTCCTCTCTCTGAACCGCGTCATCAAAGCTGTCGGAAAGCGGATTTTCCATATAATCTTCAAGCGCAGATTTTATGACCGAAACCTTTGGCCCAAAAACTATCTGAATACCGTTTCCTTTGCGTATAACACCCGAAGCTCCGCTTGATTTCAGCAGCTTTTCATCTGTAAGATCTACATTCTTTACCGTAACTCTAAGTCTGGTCGCACAGCAGTCAAGGTCGCTGATATTATCCTTGCCGCCAAGACCCTTTAACAGCAGCATACTCGTTTTATCGCCGCTCTTTTTATTATAATCCGCACGAGTATAAAGCTTGACCTCGCCGTTATCGGCTTCACGACCGGGTGTTTTAAGGTCGAGCTTGACTATCATAAAATAGAAAACAAGATAATAAACCACAGCGTAAACAAGGCCAATCAGAACTATCCACAGCCAGTTGGTTTTTTCGTTGCCCTGCAATATTCCGAAAAGAGTAAGGTCGATAAGTCCACCCGAAAATGTCATTCCAACGCCTACTCCGAAAATATGCATAAGCATATAGGAAAGTCCTGCGAGGACGCAATGAACGCCGTACATAAGCGGTGCCGCAAAAAGGAATGTGAATTCAAGCGGCTCGGTTATTCCCGTTATCATTGAAGTCAGCGCAGCCGAGAGCAGCAGACCGCCGACCGCTTTCTTTTTTTCGGGGCGCGAGGCTTTATACATTGCAAGCGCCGCCGCAGGAAGTCCGAATACCATAAACGGGAATTTTCCCGACATAAATCTTGTTGCCGATACCGAGAACTGCTCGGTCGCCTTTGAAGCAAGCTCGGCAAAAAAGATGTTCTGCGCGCCCGAAACAAGAGTACCGTCAATTACCATCGAGCCGCCAAGCTCTGTCTGCCAAAACGGCATATAGAAAACATGGTGAAGTCCGAACGGTATAAGCGCGCGCTCGATTATTCCGTATATCCATGTTCCTGCATAACCCGATTCAAGGACAAGCGTTCCAAGCCGTGAAATTCCCGTTTGAACGGGCTGCCAAACGAAGAACATAACTGCACCCACGATAAGATAAACAACGCTGCAAACAATAGGCACGAACCTTGTTCCTCCGAAGAATGAAAGCACCTGCGGCAGTTCCGTTTTATAAAATCTGTTATGGAGCGCGGCAACTCCAAGTCCGACGATAATACCGCCGAAAACGCCCATCTGCAGCGTTGTTATGCCGAGAACGTTAGCAGTAGAGTTGGGCGGCAAAGCCTCAACGCCGCCGTTCACAGCAATAAGCGCGGAGATAGCTGTATTCATAATAAGATAGGATATCGCGCCCGAGAGTGCGGCAACTTCCTTCTCCTTTTTTGCCATTCCGATAGCAACACCCATTGCAAAAAGCAGCGCAAGGTTGTCAAAAACAACGCTGCCTGTTTTGCTCATAATCTCAAGTATTGTATAAAGCACTCCGCCCTCGTGGATAACCGAGGTCAGATGATAGGTTTCGAGAGTAGTCGGATTGGTAAAAGAGCTGCCTATTCCAAGCAGCAGTCCTGCAATGGGCAAGAGTGCTATCGGCAGCATAAAAGAGCGCCCTACTCTCTGCAGGACGCCGAAGATCTTGTCTTTCATAAAGCATATCCTTTCAGAAAAAAGTTTTCAAATATTATTATGCTTTTTTCCGATAGGATTAGTAATGTTAAATTTTTGAAAAAAACACCGCACAAAGCCGTAATTCGGTATTTGTGCGGTGTTCCTTTTATACTATTTATCCACGATAAACAAAAACAGGTATCGGATAACAGTTTGTCCTGTTGGAGAAATCTGCTGTTACAACGGTGAATTCCGAGCTTTCTATCGTTTTAACATATTCAAGCAGAGCGTCACGCTCGTCAAATCCGTTTTCTCTGCCGTAATATATTATCATTGAGAGCAGACCTCCTTGTTTAAGCAGCGAAAGCGATTTTTCCACCGCTTCAAGACTGGAAGCTTTTTCGGTGTGAACATTATGATCGCCGCCGGGCAGCCAGCCGAAATTAAAGGTTATGCAGGAAACGCTCTCCGACTCTGCGTATTTATCCATATCGGCGTGACTGCCGAGGACAAGCTCCGCTCTGTCCGATAAGCCGCGTTCCGCAAGCAGTTCTGCCGTGCTGTCTATCGCGCTTTGCT
>CAMJES010000103.1 GCA_946404705.1 uncultured Ruminococcus sp.
GAGTTCAGACGTGTGCTCTTCCGATCTGGTAGCATAGCCCTTTCCTCTGTAATCGGCGTGCGTAACAACATTTTCTATAAAAGCATATGGACGAATGTTTCGTGTCAGGTTAGGAATGATCACACAAACGCAAGATGAAACGAGCTTGCCGTCAACTTCGCAAACGATGATATGATGATTCTCGTCGTTGCAAATTGCCGCCCAAGTATTCTGTAAATGTTCGCCGTTATCGGGAATACCAAGCTCGTGCAAATGTTTATATAATTCGAGCAGATTGCTTAATTCATTATCTCTGATTTCTCTTATTATCATTTTCTCACCAAATTGTTATCAATATATTCCATATACGGCTTGCGGTTATAAACGCTGTCAAGGTTGTTTTTGTACCACTCAAACTCCTCTTTCAAGCCCTTTTCCAATGGAATAGTATCAGTCATAAGATTATTTTGCTTACTCACGTCAAGGACATATTCATAATCATAGAAGCAGAAGTAATCTCTCTGCGGAATTTCTTTGTCTACGCTGACAAACTCCGGGGTTTTGCAAGCTGCCTTATAGCATAACTCTATCCATTCTTTCACGGTAACAATATCCTTATTGCCGACATTGAAAACGTGATTTTCGGGGTGCTTGTCTATTAGGATTTCAACAAAACGGCAGAGATCGGAAACATTGAAAAATTGCAGCTTCATATCGCCGTTTTGAGGTATATAGAACGGTCTGTCCAGCAAAGCACAATCAAACGGAAACGCTTCACGGTAAAGGTTTTCATATACGCCGTAGAAATACGGAGGACGGAGGATATAGGCGTTCGGTACGTTTGCTTGTAAGTATTGTTCCGCTTTCAGCTTGTTCATTCCGTAATCGCCCCAAACTGAATTGTATCCACAAGGCTGATCCTCGGCAAAGGGCTGAGAATTGGTTTCTGGATAAACAGCGCTCGAGCTGATAAAAATGTAATCATTAAAGGTAACACCGGAATCAAGCAGCGTTTTAATATGTTCTTCTGTATAAGCGGTGATGTCGAGAATAAGGTCAAAGTGATTGCCGTTGAGCCTATCGCCTAAAGCTGTTCTGTCACAACTAATATGCGCAACACCATTGACTTGTGGTCTGCTGCCACGGTTAATAACGGTCACATCATTGTCTTTTGAAACGAAATATTCCGCCGCATATTTGCTAACAAAGGTTGTTCCGCCTGTGATAAGAATTTTCATTACTACTCCTTTCAGAATCAAGCCCTTTTTTCTATCAAAATAATTCTACCACAAATCTGAAAATATTGCAATAAAAAACGCCGCCAAGCAGGAGATTATCCCACTTGACGGCTGTGCTTATTAGGTATAAATCAACTCTGTATTTACAATTTCCTCGGCACGGTAGCGAATGTTATTCATACGCTTAACCAACAACATTTGGTTTTCCGCTTTGAGCTGTTCGGTTACGCCTTCCTTTTCGGCAAGTTGTTTTACTAACCGAAAGAACAGTTCCTCTGCCTGCTGGTCGATGTCGGCGAGGTAGGCTGTGAGCTTACAGCTTGTCAGCAGAGTGGCATAGCGGATTTTGTGGTACTGCTTGATGTAGCGTAAATGCCGCTTGCCCCATATCCCGATTTCTACCTTCGGCTGTTCGGGCAGCTCCAAACACGGCAGATAATAATCACCTTGCAGTTCGTAGTGAATACCCGTTTTCTTGTCATAAATTCTCTTTTCCATTGTTCATCAACCTTTCTTAATATATTTAACGTGCGTCACGCTGTTTTGACTTTTTGAAACCTCTCGCCTGCTCGATAATCTCATTGAGCTTGCGCTTACCGAAAACCTTTTCCAACAGGCGGTAGGCATTGTTTTGCTCTCGGAGTTGATTATTCAATTCCTTCAACCTTGAATTTTCGTGTTTCAGGCTTTTGTTTTCGCTGTACAATCTGCCGTTCAGATTGTTGATACGGTGATAGTTTTCCCAGCCCAAATAGCTTTTTGCTACCGCAGATCGTACAAGATTTTTCAGCCGCTGTATTAACGGATCTACAAATTTTTTCTTGTAGCTTTTTGCCGTCATCAAGCCCTGCGGTTCCGGGAGTTGAAGCTCGGGATTATTGTCAAGCTGATGTTCTATGCTATCGAGTGAATCTGTTGATTCCTTGATTTTTTCAACCGTCGATTTCAGACCTTTGACCTCCAACTGCTTTTCTTCAATCTCCCTGTCGAGCTCGGCAACCTCTTTGGCTCGCTCCTGCTTCTTGTAATCAAGGACGGACAGATGTTGCTCGTGAGCACCCTTCTGCTCCCACTCTATACCGTGCCGCTCCATAATTTGAGCGAGGACTTTCTTTTCGGAAAATATCCAGCGATTCCACTCTGTATCACCCCGACCATTCCCCTTGAAGCCTTGATTGGCAAGTGCCTGTTTCAGCGAAACTCGTGTTTCCAAACCTCGCTTGCTCCCTGTTGTAAACGGGACAAAGTCGATGTGAATATGCGGCGTTGCTTCGTCCATATGAAGGTGCGCAGAAAATACTCGCAGGTAGGGATTGCGCTCTTGGAAGCCTTGATAGTATTCGTCGAGGATTGTCCTCGCAAGCTCGGCGTGTTCTCCTGTCGCAGACATATCTTCCTTGTTGCCTATTTGGAAGATGATTTCGTGGAACAGCTTTTCCTGTTTTCCGGACTCGATATGCTTATAGTAATCGGGAATTTTTCTATCTTTGCGTTTCTGTTTATCGTTGTACTGTTTCAGAGCTTCATCAAACATTTCGTGATACACTTTCTTGATTGGCTCGTTAAAGTAATCTATATTCAAATGGGTACGCTCGCTGTCCACGTTCTCCGCTGTGAAACTGCGGCTGTTGTGTGTCACGGAGCCTTTACCCACCATAGCACTAATCGTTCTCTTCATTTATCTACCTCAAATCTGTAATTATTTTCAGCTATCTTTTTACTGAGTTGCTTACTCAGGTTCTGTTACTCTTGCCAAGAGTAACGCAAAAGCACTTTTGACAGCAGAGCCATCAAAAATGCAACCTGCGAGCAGGTTTTGCGCTCTTCGAGGAGCAAGGGCAGCCCTTTGAAAAGGGCTCCCTGCACCCCGCCTAAACTTTAGTGCGTGACGATCCGTGACGGTGGTGACGATGTTTTTGACACAGCGCTATCTCTAAAAGACCGTCACGGTCGTCGCACATCGTCACGCCGACGAAGCATTCGCTTGCTGTTCACGGTGAAGCGTGATTACCCTGCCGCTGTGAGTATGCCTGTTAGAATAACGGATACCATATTCATTGAATAGCCTTGCGGCATTGATATTAAGCTTTAGCGACAAAGCGTTTGGTTTCATATCTACGCCGAGCCAACTGACCAGCTCTGTCGGTGAGCCTTGCCAAGCAGAACTGCTCTCAGAAAACTTTTGAGAGATAACTTGGAGCAACGGCTCCGGCGGCTCTTTCCATAATTCGGTTTCCGTCCTCTCGAGCTCCCATATCAGATTATCGGGATTGCGGTTAAGGTATAGCTTCTGATCCTGTTGGTCTCTGCCGGATATTTCAAGCGTAGCTGCTTTTGCAGTCCGCTTTTCTTTTTGCAGAACAAACGCTCCGTCGGCAGCGCCGAGCAAGCCGTTAGTTCCTGAAATCATATCAAAGCTGTCATCAGATTTTTGCTTGCGTGTATGATGAACGAGTATCATACAGATTTTGTTATTGTCGGCAAATTTTTTCAGACTGCTGATAATCTCATAATCATTCGAGTAGCTGTAATCAGCGCTTACCTCACGCACCTTTTGCAAAGTGTCAATGATTATGAGCTTGGTGTCGGTGTGCTTCGTGATAAAACTTTCCAACTGCTTGTCCAAGCCGTCATTCAACTGACTTGCCGAAACGGATAAGTACAGATTGTCGGCGCTGTCGGTACCAAACATCTGATACAACCGCTTCTGCAAGCGACTGTAATCATCTTCAAGGGCAAGGTAAAGCACCGTACCTTTGCTGACCTTGTAATTCCAAATCGGCGTTCCGGTGCTGATATGATAAGCAAGCTGCGCCATCAAAAAGCTCTTGCCGATTTTCGGCGAGCCGACAAACAGATACAGTCCGCTGTACAGCAGACCGTCAA
The DNA here is from genome assembly GCA_946404705.1 of uncultured Ruminococcus sp. Classification (GTDB taxonomy): domain Bacteria; phylum Bacillota; class Clostridia; order Oscillospirales; family Ruminococcaceae; genus UMGS363. Next base: position 4,104 of record CAMJES010000103.1, read on the forward strand.
TGATCGGCGGTCTGTTTTCATATACAGTGTCGTACAACTCAGTCATTGAAACGGTGTGCAGATAATTTTCTTCAAAACAATTTAACTCCAAACTATTGAAATCAGACAAATCATCTGCTATACTTGTATCAAGATATTTTGCTGATGACTGCTCATCACCTGCGCCAACAGGTGTGTTGTGAGCGGTCATTTCATTTTCATAACTCATTTACATTCCTCCTTCATTCCGCCGAGGGTAACGGCAATCAGGTTGAGCGTATCGAGTATTTCATCTGAAACCGCTCCTCTATTGCTGATACGCCGCAGCTCCCCGTAAATATCTTGCATTTGATTTTTGAGAGCCTTATACACTCTCGGATTACCCTGCACGATAATATCACGCTGCAAAGTGCGCTCAATGAGGTAATCTTGCTTGGTTAAGCCTGACAGAGCGACGATTTTTTCAAAATGCTCCCATTCTTCCGGCGATACTCTGAACGCCACTGTCTTACTGCGCAAGCGGTTGTGGCGGTCTAAATTTTTAGCTGACATATTTTAACCTGCCTTTCCGAGATCATTAAGCCTATCTGCCATATCCTTTTGCTTGGACGGGAACAAGTGTGCATAGCGATAAGTTACATCTATGCTTTCGTGTCCCAGCCTATCGGCAATGGCTAAAGCTGAAAAACCCATTTCAATCAACAAAGAAACGTGTGAATGTCTGAGGTCGTGTATTCTGATACGCTTAACCCCGGCTTGCTTCGCTCCTCTGTCCATCTCGTGATGAAGATAGCTTTTTGAAATCGGGAATATACGATTGTCTTCGCCACGGCTGTAAAACATTGATAAATAGTCCTGCATTTCTTCACAAAGGAAATCAGGCATATTTATCGTGCGATTGCTCTTTTTGGTTTTCGGTGACGTAATAATGTCCTTACCTGCCAAATGCTGAAATGATTTGTTGATGGTGACCGTTTGAGCTTTGAAATCAAAATCCGCCGGTGTGAGAGCTAACAACTCACCCAATCGGATACCTGTCCAATACAGCATCTCAAATGCATAGTATGAAACTGTCTTGTCCATCATCGCTTCCGAGAAATCCCTGTACTCATCAAGTGTCCAAAACTTCATCTCCTTGCTCTCCTTTGCACCCATATTCCCGGCAATTGACGCAGGATTGGTACGCAAGCCGTAATATCGCACAGCGTGATTGAACATAGCGCTGAGCTGATTGTGAACGGTACGGAGATACGTCTTGGAATATAGCTTCCCGTGCTTATTTTTGAGTATCCTTATCTCGTTTTGCCATTCAATCACGTCCGTTGCGGATATGTCACAGAGCTTTCTATCTTTGAAATAAGGAACAATTTTACCCTCGATAATGTTTTCCTTTGTCTGCCAAGTGTTTTCTTTGAGCCGAGGCTTTATATCCTTTTTATATAGCTCATAGAAACTGCCAAAGGACATTGTTACATCCGTTTGTTTCTGCAATAGGAACTCACGTTCCCACTCCAGCGCTTCGTGCTTTGTTGCAAACCCACGCTTAAGCTTTTGTTGGCGCTTACCCTGCCAATCTGTATAGCGGAATTGAACATACCAGCTTCCGCTTCTCTTATCTTTAAATGCGCCCATTTACACATCACTCCTTTTCACTATTTGTTCTGGTCGCATAAATATGATCGTGAAAAAATTTACGGTCAATTCTTCCCGGAAGTGTAAGGCATCCGGTCGCCTTTAGCTCTTTATTCAGCTTTTGAATGAGTTTGTATGCGTAAGATTCGGATACGCCCAATTCCTCCGCAACTTCACTCACTCGCATAAACATAGTTCCTGACATAGACAAACCCCCTTTCATAGTAAATTATAATTTATTTCGTGTCGGAATACTTTCTGACCGCCAACCGATTCGCCCGGGCGGACATACCTTTACTGTGATATGCGACAGATAACTAAACTATATTGCTTAGTCTATTTCTATTATACTAAACATATATGATTAAGTCAAGCGGATTGAGTTAGAAAAAATAAAACTTTTTTGTTTAATTTTTGTTGACGAGCACTAAACATATATGCTATACTATGTGTATCATATTATTTGAGGTGATTTGAAATGGCTATCGGCGAAAGAATCAAATACATTCGCAATTTAAAAAATTTCACACAAAAGTATCTCGGTCAGCTTATCGGATTTCCCGAAAAAACAGCTGACATTAGAATCGCTCAGTATGAATCGGGCACAAGAACTCCGAAAGCAGATATTACAAAGGAGCTTGCAAAAGCGTTAGAGGTTTCACCTCTTGCGTTAGATGTTCCCGACATTGACTCAGAGCTTGGGTTAATGCATACCTTATTCGCACTTGAGGATATCTACGGTTTACAAGCCGAAGAAAAGGACGGAGAAATCAAGCTGAGTTTTTCAAACGCTTCTGTTCTTCGGACGGTAAAGGCGTGGGCAGAGCAAAGCGCCAAATTGAAAGCCGGAGAGATAACCAAGGAAGAGTATGACGAGTGGCGTTATAACTATCCTAAATATGACATTGACAGCGAATATGTAAAGCTGCCGTCAGATGACCTGAATAATGCTATGTTGGAAGCATTTGAGGAAAAACTGAAAAATCAATAAACGCAAAAAGGCATTACCGACTGCAACAAGTCAGTAATGCCTAAACTTTTATTATATAATTGTACCTGCAAACCGGAATAAACCTTAGAATAAAGGTGCTTTTGAGGGTGCTATCATTTTGCTATCATTATTAACGCTAACCACTCAAAAAGCCACTGTTTATGCGGTTCTCTCTCGGTTTTGCCTTATTCCCACTCGCTCCCTGTAAATCAATCTTAAACGCATTTGTTTATGAGATTTAGCAGAGAGTATCTACATTATTTGTATTATCGGCAAAGCATACGCTATCCGATTTTTGTTGCTATATCGTTGCCACGCTGACAAAGATATTATACACGCCTATCATCGTTTTTTCAATGGATTTTATAAAAGAAATAACTCCATATTATGAAATAACATCTTTATACTCCGATTTCAAAACATCCCTAATTACACCTTTGTCTATAACAAATTCGGGTGTTCCCATTGAGCCGGGTCCAACCTCGTATTTGTCAAAGATAATTACTAAATCACCGTTTTCATTCCAATAGAAATTATGGTCTGCACTGACAGTTGCAAATTCTTCGCCTATCCCACTATTATTTATCCAATATGAGATATTTTCATCGTTTGCCATTTGCTCTTGCA
>CAMJES010000104.1 GCA_946404705.1 uncultured Ruminococcus sp.
CCTTGCCGCCGAGCTTTCGGACAGGATAATGGTTATGTCTAACGGTCGTACCGAGCTGCTCGATACCGCGGAAAACGTCTGTCGTTCGGAGAAGCTGAACGATATCTACGGCTTTGATATACGAGAATATATGCGGAAAACTCTGCGGAAGTGGGAATGATCTTCCGAAAAAAAGACCTCCTGCCGTTCAAACGGTAAGGAGGTCTGATCGTTTTTATTCTACTGTCATTTTAACAGCCGTGCCGTTTTCATCAAGCCAGCCGTTTTCTTCAAAAAATTCCTCAAGGCAAAGTCCGCTGTCCTGAACCTTATGCGCATAGTAAACGCCGACAAAACGGTAGTGCCACGGCTCGTAGATAATACCCGTTTCTGCTTCCTTACCCTCGGGGTAGCGAAGTATGAAGCCGTAATCGGCGGCGTTTTCCATAAGCCATGCATACGCCTTTGTGTTCTTGAAGCCGTCATCGTCAAAGCTTACATATTCATCGGAGAAGATATCCGCCGAAAGGCCTGCGTTATGCTCGCTTTTGCCGGGATATGCGACCTCTTTTTCGGTATCGAGGACTGCTTCTTCGTAGCTCATTCCGTTGTTCACACGCTGCTGAACGCTGCGGTCAAAGTTATACTGCTGATACTCAATAGTGCGGTAGGAAGAATTCACCGTGAGGTTTATCCCGTCCTTTTTCGCCGCTTCAAACATATCAATAAGGTAATCTGCGGCGCGTTCGTCAAACTCAAAGTCGCGCTCGCCGTTCGAGTATACCTTTTTTACCGATATGCGCTTGTCGTAGTCATCGGGCAAGGGGTTCTGATTGTTCACAAGGAACATTGCCCATGCGTTGTCGATATCCTCTTCGGGAATGATACTTTCTGTCATGCTGTCCTCCGTTGTGTCTGCGGCGGTATTGACCGATATATCAGACGTTTGCTGCGATGTATCCAACGTTGATGCGCTTGTAACTGCGGTGCTTTCGTCCACTCTGCTGAATGCGGATGCGATCTTCTTTATTCCGAAAAATATAAGCAGTATCAGGACGAGTATCATTATCCATCGCAGGATAAGTGCCTGTTTGCTGATTTTTTTCTTCCTGCGTTTTTTTCGCTGTTCCATTTTTATTGTCCTTTCAGAAAAATCATAGTCATATTATCTGAATTATAGCACAGCCGTTATCCTTTTTCAAGGGTTTTCCTTTTTTGTAAGAATTTTGTAATATACACTCAATATATATAAAATTTATTATATATTTACAAAATATTTACAAATATCCTTTAACTGGGTATTCACATCTTGTTATTTTTACGCTATAATTAATGTATATGACATTTTATACGAAATTATTCGCAAGCACGGGGGTGTCGGGTTGAATAAGTCAGCAGCAAAAATCAGAATATGCGCCGCAGTTTTTACGGCTGTAATATTGCTTGCCGCAGCCGCAATAGCTATGACGGTCATAAAAAACGGCAAGGTCGAAACGTCCTCCGCTGTAAACACCTCTGCCAAAAACGCTGCGCTTTATATCGGAGAAAAGGCTGACCTTATTAAAGCCACGGCGAAAGAAACCTCGGAGCTTGCGGTTATCAGATTTGCCCCCGATGAATTCAAAAAATACGCTCTTCGTGACCGCAACAGCGCGCTTACGGGGCTTGGCATAAAGCTTGACCTTATCAAAAACGAAAAAAACACGGGCGTTGTCAACGAAAAAAACTATGACACAACGGGAGTTCTATCCGCTTCGGACGGTTTTGTTTTCGATGAAGCTTCGGGGGAGCTTTTCTATGTAGTCACCAACTCGGAAAACGGCAATATCACCGTTTGCAGCTGCGGAAAGGACTATTTCGGAGCATATTTCGGTTCACTTGTGAAAGATATGGGAGCAAGGCTCTCTCTCGGCGGAAAGGTAATACTTTCAACCGAGCTTGATTCTCCTGCCTATGCTTCTGCAAAAGAGCAGATCGGAGATTTCTCGCTTGAGCTTTTCGACTACCGTTTTCCCGAAAAGACCAACAACAGGCCGTTTATCGCAGTAACAGCCATTCTCGCCGCAGTTCTTGCAGCTGCCGCGTCCGCTGTATGCTGTGCAGTTATCGGGAAATCCAATGTTGAAGAAAAATCTGCGAAAACAGAGCCTAAAACGACCATACAGCCTATTGTACATACGCAATCGGAAATTCCTGCAAAGGAAACTGATGATATAAAAGCAGTTCAAGCCAAATTTGAACAGCCTAAGCTGCGCGAAGAAGTGCAAGTTTCAGCTGAACAGAGTTCTGTCGACAATGCGGAGTTTGAGAGAATATGCGAAGAAAAGGCTGCGCTTGAAGAGAGAGTTGCAGAGCTTGAAAAGGCACTCGAAAATGCCGAAATATCGGGAAAAGAGATCACCGCGGCAGTATCGGAAGCTGAGAATGCAATAGAAGAAAGCCGTATAAAATCGTCCGCGCTTGCCGAAGCTGTAAGCGTTATCGGAGAGAAAAACAGCAGCATAAAGACAATCATCAGTTCGATAGAGGATATCGCATTTCAGACGAATATGCTTGCGCTCAATGCAGCTATCGAAGCTGCTCGTGCAGGAGAAAACGGCAAGGGCTTCGCGGTCGTAGCTGACGAGGTGCGAAATCTCGCCGCAGAGAGTGCCGAATCCGCACGGAAGTCGGCTGAGATACTCACCGAGTCGGAAGAAGCAGTCAAAAACGGAGAAGCCGCTGCAGAGCAGGCTGTTCTTGCCGCAGAAAAGGCAATGGAAAGCGCAAAATCGGCTATTGAGGCGGCAGAAAAAGCGTAAAATATAAAAAACAGTTGACCGTAAAGATTTTTTATGATATAATAAAGCTTGTAAAAAATTTGCAAGCTTAAATGCGGATGTGGCGGAATTGGCAGACGCGCCAGACTTAGGATCTGGTGTCCCCGACGTGCAGGTTCAAGTCCTGTTATCCGCACCACTATGAAACCCCATAGAATTTAGGTTCTATGGGGTTTGTTGTTTATTAGGTACACACTAAATCGGTTGAGGGATTTTTTTATTCAGTTTATTGCGCACTTGTTTATCCTGCCACAACCTCATTAAGATGCTCGGCAAGGGTTCGGATATTCTCTACGATATCTGCAAGTATCGCCGTACCTGCGCTGTTCTCCTGCGTTGCGGCGGTGACCTGCTCGGCAGCTGAACAGTTCTCTGCCGTATTGGAGCTTATCTTCTTCATGCTTTCGGAGATCTCATCACTCTTGGTGCGGATCTCCTCTGCGGATCTGTCGATAGCATATATCTTCTGCGCAAGCTCTCCATTTGAAGCTGTAATAACAGACGAGGTTTCATTCGCCTTGCGTATGCTGTCCATACCTGTTTGCGTGAAGGCTGCGTTCTGCTCCATGGCTTCAACGGCTTGCTCGGTATACTCCGCAACCTCATGGATTATCTTTTCAATGTTGTCAACCGCTGCTTTTGTCTGAATCGAAAGCTTCTGTATCTCGGCGGCAACGACTGCGAAGCCCTTGCCGTGTTCGCCTGCTCTTGAAGCCTCGATTCGGGCATTGAGGGAGAGAATATTTGTCTGAACGGATATCTCGGTAATGGTCTTTATGATACCGATGATCTCCTTTGAACGCTCTCCGAGCGAGCTTATGATGCGGCGGCACTCGTTGGTGCTGTTGTATATCTTCTCCATATCGGCTGTGGCGTCGTTCATACGCTGCTGGTTTTCCTGCGTGTTCTGTTCGATCTCGCCGGTCAGCTCAGCTGTCTTATGGTTCATATCGCTGAGGGCGGATATCTCCTCTGACATATCGTTCATCTTTACGTCTGCAAAGCCAACCGCCTCGGAATTTTCGGCAGAGCTTTCAAGAAGGCTTGCCGATTTTTCTGCTATCTGACGGTTTGCATTAAGCGAGGTTTCGGTTATTGAATAAAGCTTTGTCACCATATCGGAAAGTGTTTCCGAGGTATGCGCTGCATTTTCCTTCATATCCTGCATCTTTTGGAGCATTTCCTTCTGCTCCTCTGCACCGAGAAGGTTTGAGAGCATTGATGCTGTTCTTGAACAGAGTGAAGTAAAGATCGCGGAAACTGCTACTACACAGAGCGCACGGGGAAGAACTCCGAATATAATAAGATTTTTGAACGTCGGGAAGTTATCATCAACGACAGTTACAAATTTAAACGCGAAGATCTGACCTGCGGAAACTCCGACAACGGTCATCAGCGTTGACATAATATTAAGCTTTTTTGAAAAATACAAGCTTGAAAGCGCAATGGCATAGACATACATTACAACAACATGATACGAAAGCGTTCCGCTCAATATCGTTACGAACGCCGCTGCACAGGCTACTACCATAAATTTGACTGCGCTCGACCTCATTTTTAGTATATTTACTATCAAAGTCGGTATAAGAAGCAATACGCTGCCGAGAATAAAAGCGATCGTCATAAGCTTTAATTTCACGACAAATACTCCGACAATGTCAAGTATGTAGATCAGCGTAAAGATAAGAAATGTTATTCGCATGACCTTTGCCGCCAGTTTGTTGGACTGTACCTCGTTTTCCATCAACATTTTATTTTGTGTCATTTTTCCCGATCCTTTCTTACGTTAAATCTATGAACTTATTTCCGAACGGAAAGAGATCTCCCCCTCGGCTCTGTTTCCGCTTAATGAAATGATATAGACTCCGTCCTCGTGGACTGTAACCTCAAAATATCCAAGCTCGGAACTGTTTCCCTCATAGACGGGCGTACTGTTCTCCTTACCTATTCTGACCGCTATACTGCCCGATTTGATATCCGAATTTACAGCGATGCTGTCACCGCTGTTCAGCGTGAATTCCTCTTCAAGCGTTGTGTTCAGCGGATGAAATTCAACTGTCCAGCTGCCGTTGTTTTTGACGGAAGAATACTCCGACCGTCCCGAACAGCAGCACATACAAAGTATCAGCACGACAGCCATAAAACCTATCTGCGTCGGCAGAGCCGCAAACGCAAAATCTTTTATGCTTTTCATACAGTTCTTTTCCTCATAAGTGCATTTATCATAACATATATCAAAACAGCGACCGCAGTTGCCGCTATCAGGCAGATATACATATTCGACTGCAAAACCTTTTCGTCCATAAAATAGATATTGCAGTCAACGCTGTCCTTTATAGCTTCAACGACCTCGGCAGGAAAATGCTGATTTCCCATTTCCTCGAAAACTCCCCTTAACATATGGTTTTTGAGGAGCGAAGTGCCGTAGGTTCCGGGGAGGAACGAGATAGCTTTCTGAAGTCCCTCGGAAAACTGCGATATCGGCATATATGCGCCGCAGATAAATCCGTAGCCTGCGCTGACGATCGTGCCGACAGCCGACATCTGACCCTGCGTTGAAAGAAAACAGTTGATTATGCTTGAAAGCGCGGTTCCGAACATAACGAGAAGCACGACATCAAGCAGCACCTTTGCGACATCTGCGCCCGAAAGGTACCAGCCGACCGACCGCAGATACAGAAAGCATACTGCGGCTGCGACAACGTTCACAAGCAGAGTTGAAATAAATGTGCCGATATAATATCCGAGTGCTACCGTTCTGCCTTTGACCGGAGAAACGGCGATATCCTTTCCGACACCGGAATATTTATCCTGAACCATAAGCATATTCGAGCAGAACGCAACGGTTATGCAGCTTACGGCGAGAAGCGATGAAACAAGCTGTCCGCCTACGCAGCCGTTGATAAGCGCTTCCGATACGCTCACCCCGGCTTCGTTAAGCGCGTCCGTAAATGAGCTTTCATAGACATTCCGCAGGAAGGTTGCATACAGCACAAGCAGTATCAGCGGTGTGATAAGCGAAGTAAAGAACATTCCCTTGTCCTTGAAATACACCTTCATACTGCGTTTTACAAGTGAAAAAAGTCCTGTCATTTCTTTATCGATCCTTTCACTTAATTCTCTGCATTTTTCAGTTTCTTTCCGGTAACGGCAAGGAAAACATCGTCCATTTTGCCCTTGGTTATCTCATAATCACGGAAAACCTCGGGATATTTCAGTATAAGCTGTGTTGCCGCGGCTGTATCGGGAACGGCAATGCGGAAAAGCTTCCTCTCCGCTTCATATTTTACGCCGAGCTTTTCGATCTCGTTATCTTCAGCGCCGTATATCGTGATAAAATCGCCTGTATATGTATTTTTCAGTTCAAGCGGAGTTCCCGAAGCGGCAATTTTTCCGCTGTCAAGGATAATAACGTAGTCTGCGTCTGCAGCTTCTTCCATATAATGCGTTGTAAGGAAAACCGTCATATTCTCGCGCTTGCGCAGATTTTCTATTACATTCCAAAGGGTGTTTCTCGTCTGAGGATCAAGGCCGGTCGTTGGCTCGTCAAGTATCAGCAGCTTCGGACGGTTTAGAAGCGCTCTGGCAATGTCGATGCGCCTGCGCTGTCCTCCCGAAAGCTTTTCGACCGTTCTGCCGAGCAGATCTTCAAATTTAAGCAGTTCTGCAAGCTCCCCAAGGCGCTCCTGAAACCTTTTTCCCGTAATTCCGTAAAGCGCCGCCCTTATCTGAAGATTATCCTTTACGGAAAGCGTCGGGTCAAGCACGGAATTCTGAAATACTACTCCGAGACTTCCCTTTATCTTGTCTATGTTGCGTTCAAGCTCCATTCCGCCGATACGGACTGCGCCGCCGTCCTTTTTAAGCTGTCCGCAGAGGATGTTTATCGTGGTGGATTTGCCTGCGCCGTTTATTCCGAGGAATGCGAAAAGCTCGCCCTCTTTTACACGGAAACTAAGATCCTGAACGGCTTTGACCTCACCGAAATTCTTCACAAGATGACTAATTTCAATGATGTTGCTCATTTTGTCAGACCCCTTTTTTCAAAATACAGTTGTTGCCATATTTTAATTATAGCGGTACAAATAAGCATTTTCAACATTATTCGGACAAAATGCATTTTTAGATAGATGAAATGCAATTATTCTATAAAACGTTATCCTGTTCTGTGGACATAAACTCTTGATAAATTGCCGTCTGCTTCTGTCATACAGAAAAACTCCCAACCGTAACGTTCATAAAAGGAAGTATGGTCTGTCAGCAGATAGAGCGTGTCTATCCCCTTTTTGCTCATATCGGAGCATACGAAGCCGAGCAGCGCGCCTGCTATCCCCTGACCGCGTTTGTCCGCCTCGGTATAAACGGCGCAGACGTTCGGCGCAAGGTCTTTTCGTGGGTGAAAATCATTCTCTATCACTCCCATGCCGCCGATTATCCTATCGTCCTCCAGCGCAAGATACCATTGCGGAACAGGCGAG
>CAMJES010000105.1 GCA_946404705.1 uncultured Ruminococcus sp.
ACAATTATCAAGGACTGCCTTAAAAAGAAAAACAAGGGCGGCTTGACCGTTTCCGACAAGATAGACAGGGTAGTTACCAACCGTTTTCTTGCACTGCCGATCTTTGCGGTGGTTATGTTTATCGTGTACTTTGTTTCCGTGACTACCGTGGGAACATGGGTCACTGACTGGACAAACGACGGACTGTTCGGCGACGGTTTTCACCTTTTCGGCATAGGCACTTCCGAATATGAAGAAGCAACAGACGCTTACGCCGAAGAATACATTTTTACCGATGAAGTTCTCGCTATGGCGCAGTCTGCCGCAGGCGCAGGAGTTGTGGGTGGCGAGAAAATTCTCGGAGCAGTCGAAGAAGCAGATTTCGGCAGTTTTGACGAAGCACTCGGTTCCTACGGCGACAGCCTTTCGAAAGCAGGATATGACATAAATACTCTCGTTGAAGAGCCAATGGAGGGACTTCCCACAACCGAAGATTACGGCGTATGGGTTCCCGGCGTTCCCGTTGTCGTTGAAAGTGGACTTGACGCTGTTGGCTGTGCTGAATGGTTAAAGAGCCTTATCCTTGACGGTATTGTTGGCGGTGTCGGCGCAGTTTTGGGATTTGTTCCTCAGATGCTTGTATTGTTCATATTCCTTGCGTTCCTTGAAGCCTGCGGATATATGGCAAGAATCGCATTTGTAATGGACAGAATTTTCAGAAAATTCGGTCTTTCGGGCAAGTCGTTTATCCCTATGCTTATCGGCACAGGCTGCGGCGTTCCCGGTGTTATGGCAAGCCGTACTATTGAAAACGAGCGTGACCGCAGAATGACAATAATGACAACAACATTCATACCCTGCGGTGCAAAAATGCCTATAATTGCACTTATCGCAGGCGCACTTTTCGGCAACGCATGGTGGGTGGCTCCCAGCGCATACTTTATCGGTGTTGCGGCTATCGTCATTTCGGGAATTATGCTTAAAAAGACGAAAATGTTTGCAGGCGACCCTGCGCCCTTCGTAATGGAGCTTCCTGCATATCATCTCCCGACCGTCAGCAACATTCTCCGCTCAATGTGGGAGCGCGGTTGGTCGTTCATCAAAAAGGCAGGTACAATTATTCTTCTTTCCTCCGTTATTATATGGGCAGGCTCCGTATTCGGAACACTTCCCGACGGCGGCTTCGGATTTAGTGCTGAACTTGAGCTTTCGGACAGCGTTCTCGGAACGATAGGCAACGCTATCTGCTGGATATTCGCACCTCTCGGCTTCGGTGAAGCAACAGCAACTATCGCAACTATCATGGGACTGGTTGCAAAGGAAGAAGTTGTAGGCGTATTCGGCGTTCTGAACTTTATGGGAATGACTCCGCTTGCAGGCTATTCCTTCCTTGTGTTCAATCTGCTCTGCGCACCCTGCTTTGCGGCTATCGGTGCTATCAAGCGTGAGATGAACAACCCCAAGTGGACAGCTTTTGCAATTACTTATCAATGCTTGTTCGCTTATTCGGTATCTCTGATAATTTATCAGTTCGGACTTCTTTTCATAGGCTCGGTAAATGTTGTAGGACTTATCTTTGCGGTGCTTGTGCTTGCATTTATGGTATATATGCTTGTACGTCCCTACAAGGAGAGCAACAGATTGACAAAGACTGTTAAGGTGAAAACGTAAACATAATTTTTTGGAAAGGTCGTGACGATATGGCTACGGTAGTGATCGGGATAATAGTTGCAGGTATACTCTTTCTTGCGGTAAGGCAGCTTTACAAGGATAAGAAAAAGGGCAAGTCGCTTTGCGGCGGAAAATGCTCCTGCTGTCCTAACAGCTGTGCTTGTCACGGAGAGATAAAAAAGTAAACGTATTGACGAAAGAGTATAACAGATAAATTAAATCAAAAACCGACAGCGAATAACTGCCGGTTTTTTAGTGGAAAGGAGTTTGATAAATGATAAAAACAAGGCTGATAAAAGCAGTTCCCGAATCGAAAAAATACATAGCTGCAAACGTAGTCTGTCAGCTTGTGGGACTTGCGGCAACTACGGCGGCGGTTATTTCCGTTGCGGATTTCCTTGAAAAGCTGTACGAAAAAAATGCGGCAAATGGAAGTCTGCTTAGGCTGATAATTATTGCTGCCGCTTCGCTTATTTTAAGAGCAGTTTGCATAATGCTTTCGGAAAAAGCAGGCTTTGAATCGTCAAGATCGGTGAAGCTTATTCTCCGCAAAAGGATAACGGAAAAGTTGCTTCTGCTGGGCTGTTCGTACAATTCCCAGACAGCTACCGCAGAGGTGGTACAGCTTGCAGGAGAGGGCGTTGACCAGCTTGAAACATATTTCGGAGCATATCTGCCCCAGTTTTTCTATGCAATGCTTGCACCCGTTTTTCTCTTTGCGGTGACGGCCTTTTTCAGCTTGAAAACGGCTGTTATTCTGCTTATATGTGTGCCACTGATACCTGTTTCAATCGTATGCGTGCAGAAAATAGCCAAGCGACTTCTTGCAGATTATTGGGTGCAGTACGCAAAGCTTGGCGATAGCTTTTTGGAGAGCTTACAAGGACTTACAACGCTGAAAATTTATCAGTCGGACGGACATATCCACGAAAAGATCAACGAGGAATCGGAGCGTTTCCGCAGAATAACAATGAAGGTGCTGACAATGCAGCTTAACTCCGTCACGGTAATGGATATTTTCGCATACGGCGGAGCGGCGGCGGGAATTATCCTTGCAGTTCTCGGCTTTTCAAAGAGAGAGATAACTCTATGCGGATTTATTTCCATAGTGCTTTTGTCGGCGGAATTTTTCCTGCCAATGAGAAAACTGGGTTCATATTTTCACATTGCAATGAATGGTATGGCGGCAAGCGATAAGATATTTCATCTTCTTGACCTGCCCGAAAATAATGACGGAAACCTAAATGTTGAGTCCGGTGATATTTCCTTTGATAAGGTGAATTTTTCCTATGACGACAGCCGTGAGATACTGAAAAATATTTCAATGGACTTCCCGGAAAAAAGCTTTACTGCCATTATCGGTGAGAGCGGCTGCGGAAAAAGCACGGCGGCTGGAATATTATCGGGCAGAAACAAAGGCTACTTAGGCTGCGTTAAGATAGACGGAAATGAACTTCGTGATATTTCCGAAAAAAGCCTTACAAAGAACGTTACCCTCATAAGCTGCGGCAGCTATATTTTCGGCGGAATTGTCCGTGAAGCACTTCTTATGGCTGACGAAAACGCAGACGATGAAAAGCTTTGGAGCGTACTTGAAAGAGTGCGTCTTGCGGAATTTTTCAGAAGTGAAAACGGACTTGAAACGCAAATTACGGCAGGCGGAGCAAATCTGTCCGGCGGTCAGCGGCAGCGGCTTGCACTTGCAAGAGGTATTCTCCACGACAGCAGTATCTACATTTTTGACGAAGCTACATCAAATATTGACGTTGAAAGCGAAGAGTGCATACTCTCTGAGATACGCAAAATGTTCGCAGAAAAAACGGTGATAATGATAACTCACCGACTTGCAAACGCCGTTAATGCAGACAGAATTTATGTCTTTGAAAAAGGTCGTATCGCTGAAAATGGTACACATTCGGAGCTTGTGAGTGGCGGCGGAGTATACGCAAAGCTTTGGGAAAAACAATCGGCGCTTGAAGCCATAGGAGGTAACTGTGAAACGGAGTAAGATAAAGATAATGCTGTCACTTGGCAGTATCGCAAAGCCGCTTTTGTACATAATGATACCTGCGGTCTTAATGGGCGTTGCAGGGTATCTCTGTGCCGAATTTATAACCATTCTCGGCGGTTATGGGTTGGTGAATATCCTCGGATTTGAAACGGCTTTTTCGCTGAAAAAAATACTTGTCATTCTTGGGGTTATCGCCGTTCTGCGAGGAGTGCTTCACTATGCGGAGCAGTATTCAAACCATTTTATTGCGTTCAAGCTCCTTGCCATACTGCGTGACAGGGTGTTCGGAAAGCTCCGTCAGCTGTGTCCTGCAAAGCTGGAATGTAAGGACAAGGGCAGCCTTATTTCCGTTATAACCTCGGATATTGAGCTGCTGGAGGTTTTTTACGCTCACACAATTTCACCCATTGCAATAGGCATAATTTCCTCGGCAATAACGGCTGTTTTTATCGGGCAGTATCATTTTTTACTTGGGATAATTGCCGCCGCAGCATACATTTTTGTAGGCGCAGTTATTCCCGTTATCATATCAAAAATATGCGGAAGCACCGCCGAGGATTTCCGCAGGGAAAACGGAAAATTAAGCGATTTTGTACTTGAAACGCTTTATGGAATATCGGAAATTATACGCTTCGGCGCAGGTGAAAAGCGCATTTCAGAAATGGAAGAACGCACGGGAAAATTATCCGAAAAGGACAGGCTTTTAAAGCGTAATAACGGTATATGCTTGGCTGTTACAACGATTTCGGTAACAGTATTTCCCATAATAATACTTGCAGTTTCCGCAGCGTTGTATCAAAAGAATATTATCGGTTTTGATGGGGTGATAATCCCCACAATTGCAATGTTTTCCTCATTCGGTCCCGTTATCGCCCTTGCAAACTTAGGCGGCGGATTACAGCAGACCTTTGCGGCGGCTGACAGAGTTCTTGACATACTTGAAGAAAAGCCTTCCGTTCCCGAAATTATTGGCGGCGCAGAGATAAAATTCACAGGCGCAAATGCAAATAACGTCAGCTTTTCCTACGGTGATGAAAGGGTGCTTGAGGACGTTTCTTTGCAGATACCGAAAAGCGGAATTATCGGCATTACGGGCAAAAGCGGCAGCGGAAAATCCACGCTTCTGAAGCTGTTTATGCGCTTTTGGGAAACAAGCTCGGGCAGGATATATATTTCGGGCAAAAATATCAATTCTATCAAGACAAATTCTCTCAGAAACAGCGAGAGCCTTGTCACGCAGGATACACATATTTTCAAGGACACCATTGAAAACAACCTGAAAATCGCAAAGCTTGACGCCACCCGTGAAGAAATAGAATCTGCCTGCAAAAAGGCTTCAATACACGATTTCATTATGTCCCTGCCCAATGGCTATGATACGCAGGCAGGGGAGCTTGGAGATATGCTTTCGGGCGGAGAAAAGCAGCGTATCGGAGCGGCGAGAGCCTTCCTCCACGATTCGGACTTTATGCTTTTTGACGAGCCAACAAGCAATCTTGACGCGCTTAACGAAGCGGTAATTTTGAAGTCCATAGCGGAGCAGAAGAATAAAAAAGCTATTCTGCTTGTTTCACACAGAGCCTCCACAATGCGCATTGCGGACAAGGTTTTCTCCGTTGAAAACGGGAGGAAAAGCTGATGAAAATACAGGACAAGCGTGAGCGTGAAAAGCGTATCGTTACGGAAATGATTCGGCTTTACTGCCGTAAAAATCATCACAGCAAAACACTTTGCGCCGAATGCAAGGCTCTTGCGGAATATGCCTCGCAGAGAAGCGACAAATGCCCCTTTATGGAAACAAAGACCTTCTGCTCAAACTGCAAGGTGCATTGCTACAAGCCCGAAATGCGTGAAAAAATTCGTGCTGTAATGCGTTTTTCGGGGCCGAGAATGATATTTTATCACCCTGTAATGGCGGTGCGGCACGTTATTGAGGCGAGGAAAGAAAAAAGGAGTTTAGAATGAAGTTGAAAAAGGTAATTTATGTTATGATAGGATGTATTGGACTGGGACTTGGTGCGCTTGGAGCGGTTCTTCCGCTGCTGCCTGCGTTTCCGTTTTTAATGCTTGCGGCGTTCTGCTTTGCGAGAAGCTCCGAAAAGCTGGATAACTGGTTCAGAAACACAAAGCTGTACAAAAACAACCTTGAAAGCTATGTGCAGGGCAGGGGAATGACAAAGAAAACAAAAGTCAAAATTATGATAACCGTCACGGCACTTATGTCCGTAGGATTTGTAATGATGGGAAGTGTTCCAGTTGGCAGAATAGTTCTTTTCTGCGTTTGGGTGTTCCACATTCTGTATTTCTCCTTCGGAGTAAAAAACTGCGAATGATTTTTTTCAAAAGCCCTTGACAAATCAAGCGCTGTATGGTAAGATAACATTGTTATGCAGCGATTTGTCAAGGCGGTGAAAGTTTGAAAGCTGACAGAGAAACACGGGAGCTGCTTATGGAAAGCGGCAAAAAAGAGTTCCTCGAAAAGGGATATATGAAAGCATCTCTGCGGAAGATATGCGCCGACGCAGGCGTTACAACGGGTGCGCTGTATTTCTTTTTCAAGGACAAAGAAGACCTGTTCGGAGCAATTGCCGAGCCGCCGCTGAAAAAGCTTGTAGAAATTCTGAACAATCATTTTGCCGTTGATGTTGAGGCGATCTCGCAGCCCCACGCTCTTGACGGCGGAAACGCTCATGAACTGGTGGATCACGATGAGTTTATTGACCGTCTTATTCATCATTTTTACGGCAATTATGACGCATTTATACTGCTGCTTACAAAGTCGCAGGGTTCAAAATACGAAAACTGTGTTGATGAGCTTGTGGACACGATAGAGCAGTTTTACCTTGCGCTGTCGGAAAAGCTGGGCGCTCATTACGGCGCAAAGGTGAACCGCTATATGCTTCATTGGCTCACACATATGATAGTGGATTCCTTCATTCATCTCATAACCCATGAGATCAATGAGGAAAAGGCCGCACAGTATATGACGAAGATAATGACTTTTATACTTGAAGGCTGGCAGAAAGCCGTTTTGGAATAATACTATAGCAATTCACGAGAATAACCTTATTGTTAGCTTTATGGGTCTAAGCGGGACGGGAAACCCGTCCCCTACAAGTGCGTTAGGATATTTTGAGTACTGCTATAGTATTTATCGGCATTTTTTTATAAGCAATACATAACAATGTTATGCCGAACTAACTTTTTGTCGGCAATATTTTATGAGCTTTACATAACAATGTTATGCTAAACTAACATTTTAATAGGAGGAAATAATATGTATCTGGAAATTAAGGACGTAAAGAAAAGCTACGGCAAGGATTCAAGTTATATTCAGGTTTTAAAGGGCATAACCGCAAGAGTTGAAAAGGGGCAGATGTGCGTTATACAAGGCACAAGCGGCAGCGGAAAATCAACTCTGCTTAACTGCATAGGCGGTCTTGACACAATGGATTCGGGTTCTGTTAAGGTGGACGGAAAAGAAATTTTCGGGCTTAAACCGAACGCTCTTTCCGATTACCGCCGCGATAATTTAGGCTTTATTTTTCAGTTTTACAATCTTGTGCCTTGTA
>CAMJES010000106.1 GCA_946404705.1 uncultured Ruminococcus sp.
TATCATAGCCGGTGACTGGAGTTCAGACGTGTGCTCTTCCGATCTTCCAGCCTTCGTACCAAAAGCCGTCATTATAGCCGGAGTTTCCGCCGAAGTTAAGTCCGCAGAACCAATCCTTATAGCGTGAAGCGGACTTGTTTTTGCGAACGTCCATAAACTGAACGTTATCTCTTCCGACATGGTTGAAAACGCCGTCAAGAACTACACGGATACCGTTTTCGTGCAAAGCTGCGCAAACGTCCTTGAAGTCCTGATTTGTGCCGAGTCGGCGGTCGATAACTTTATAATCTATCGTATCATATCCATGCTTGACCGATTCGAAAACAGGACCGAAATAAACGACATTGAAGTTCATCTCTTTAAGATGAGGGATCCAGTCGATGACCTTGCGAATTCTCGGGACGGGAGTTTCGGAAGATTCTGCGCGAGTTTTTTCACAGCCGCAGAAGCCGAGCGGATAGATATGGTAAACGTTGCTTTTTTCGATCCAATGTGACATAATATGTACCTCGTTTCATAAACTTTTACTATTATAACACATTTGGCAAGATTTGTCCAGTATTTTTTTGTTTTTTCAATAACTAACGATAAAAATTTATCACCAAGTTTGTTAAAGTTGTTGAAATTTGTCCGATTCTATGCTATAATATATACTGATTTATTTTTGCAAAAGGAAGTGTATTATGACACAGGAAAAAATCGACCGTATAAACGAACTTGCGCGAAAGTCAAGAACGCCCGAGGGTCTGACCGAGCTTGAAAAAGCGGAGCAGACCGAGCTTCGCAACGAATTCCGTGCCGCATTTAAGGCGAACCTTGAAGCGCAGCTGAAAAATATCGAAATTGTTGACGACAAGGGAGGAAAAACCTCATGAACAACAGCGTTCCAACGCCTTGCTATATCACAGACGAGGCTCTGCTGCGGCGAAATCTTGAAATTCTCAAGAGCGTTTCCGACCGCTGCGGATGTAAGATTATCCTTGCGCAGAAGGCATTTTCGATGTACCGCGCATATCCGCTGATACGGCAATACCTCTGTGGAACGACTGCGAGCGGTCTTTACGAAGCAAGGCTCGGCGCGGAGGAAATGGGCGGCGAAGTTCATGTTTTCAATCCTGCATACCGTGAAAGCGATTTCCGCGAGCTTGTGAAGATCTGCGACCACATCGTTTTCAATAATGTTGCCCAGTTTGAAAGGTTTTACCCGATAGTTAAGGCGAGCGGCAGGAAGATCCATTGTGCGATAAGGATCAACCCCGAGTATTCCGAGCAGGAAACCGAGATATACGACCCGTGTGCGCCGAATTCACGGCTTGGCTCGGTGCTGTCGGCGCTTCCCGAAAAGCTTCCCGAGGGGATAGACGGGCTGCATTTTCATACGATGTGCGAGCAGAATTCGGACGTTCTTGTCCGTACATACGCTGTTTTCGAAGAGAAGTTCGGGAAGTATTTTCCGCAGCTGACTTGGCTCAACTTCGGCGGCGGACACCATATTACGCGCAGGGATTACGACCGTGACGCGCTGTGCAGTCTTATCACGGATATAAAATCACGATATCCGCTTGAAATTTATCTTGAACCGGGCGAAGCAATCGCGCTCAATGCAGGTTTTCTTGTCACCGAGGTGCTTGACGTTTTCCAAAACGGTATGAACATCGCTATCCTTGATACCTCTGCCGAATGTCATATGCCCGATGTACTTGAAATGCCCTACCGCCCGAACATTATCGGCTCGGGCAAGCCGAATGAAAAACCTTACACCTACCGTCTTGGCGGCCCGACCTGCCTTGCAGGAGATATAATCGGTGATTACAGCTTTGACGCGCCGCTTTCGGTCGGTGACAGACTTGTTTTCGAGGATATGGCGATATATTCAATGGTCAAGAACAACACCTTTAACGGCATTCCCCTGCCGACAATAATCTACCGCCGTGTAGACGGTACGGACGAGATAGTTAAGACCTTTTCATACGATGATTTCAAATCAAGACTTTAATAAAAAACACCTGCACGAATGCTTTTTTGTGCAGGTGTTTTTATATAAAAACGCTCCGCAGAACAAACTGCGGAGCGTATTTTTTAGCTTGTGCTGTCAGACTTTAATTAGTCAATAACAACGAGGAGGTAAGAACCACCCTTTGTGAGGTTGAAGTTTACACGGCCTGTTGAAGCAACTGTGCCGGTAGCTTCCTTAACGAGTGAGCCGGAATCTGTAAGACGGTAAGCCTTAACTGTGCAGCCGGATCTCTTTGTGGAGAACTTAACGTTAACTGTTGCTGTGCCGCCGATAGAACCGTCATTGCCGATTCTAACCTGAGCTGTGCTAACTGTGCCGGGGTTAACCTTCTTAGCCTTGTTAACAAGTGAAGTCTTAACATCCTTAACGTTGTATGTAACGCTAACCTTGAGGTCGGAAGTTGTGCTTACCTTGCCGGGCTTAACTGTAACCTTGGAGCCATTGTCGTTAACGAATGTAAGTGTAACATTCTTAGCCTTTGCAGCTGCGAGAACAGATGCAGGAACAATGCTCTCATCGTTCATATTGATAGAATATGTGGAACCGGACTTAGCTCTGTTTGTGATGTAAGCAGAAATGTTAGTCCAGCCGGCATACCTGGAAGCACCGCTGATAGCAGGTGAACCTGCAGGAACAGTAGTTGTTGTGTTGTGGGTTGTTCCGCCCCAGATGTGGCTGTAGTAAGGATCGTTGGAGCTATCGGATGTACCGGTTCCTTCCTTAACAACGTAAGAATAAGAGGAAGAAGATGTTGAATATGTACCGCTTGTGGAATCGAAGTAAATTGTCTTTCCGCTTGCGCTGGAATTTACAGTAGAGTAATTGGAACTCTTTGAAACGCCGGAATAACCGCCGCCGTAGATGCTTGCAGCAGAGGAAGATGTGTACCAGCTGCCGTTGTTACCCTTGTAAGATACTTCGCTTGCAGCTCTGTAAGATGCGGAATCGGGGTACCATGTTGTTACAGTTGTTGTGGTATTGTCGGTTGTTGTATTGTTGTTGTTTGTGTTGCCGCCGGGATTTGTGTTACCGCCGGAATTAGCTGTGTTATCAATTACCTGATAGTTCTTCCATGTACCGTTGCCTACAAGCTGAGAGCCTGTAATTGCAGCATAAGGATGAAGCTCACCATTGAAAACATAGTCCGAAGCATTATTATATACATTGCTTGATACATTGTACATTGCTGTAGTAAGATCAAAAGCAGTACCCAATACAGAAGTATATGTTGCAGTACCAACGCCGGACAATCCGCCTACTGTTCCGGTATATACAACAGGGCACTTAGCTTCGCCGAATGTGTCGTTTGCAGGATTACCAGACTTGTAATCATAAACGAAATTGTTCGCATTGAATGTCTGGTTGAATTCAGTAACAATCTTGTTTGCGGAAGCATTAAGAGCGGTTTGAATTGCATTGTATTTGTTGTTTGCTGTTGTAATAGCTTCATTTTTTGTCTTCAAATCATCAGCAGTCTTGGCGGAAGATTCATAAGTTGCGTTTGCAGCGTCTATAGCAGTCTGCTTAGCAGCAGCAGCGTCATTCAAAGCTGCATTCTTAGCCGTTGTGATATCAATCCTGAACTGATTGTTAGCCTTAGTAGCAAGTGCAGAATAATCACTCTTGATCTTTGTGATCATTGTATTCTTGGCAGCTGTTCTTTCAGATTCGGTCACGAATGTAAAAACCATGCCGGTAGCAACGCCTCTTGTTGAATAAGGATCATTAAGCTTTACAACACCAGGACCCATTGAAGCAATTTCGCCGTAAGCTTTATATACCCATTTATTTGTATCAAAAGAATTAATTCCGGTAAAGTCTCCCGCTTTCCAGATTTCTCCTGCATTCAAAGGAGTAGAAGTAGTAACGCCGCCGGAAACAGCATTATATGAACCAGTCAAACCAAGCAGTCCGGTCAATGTTGTAACAAAGCCGCCGTCCATCATCAGGTCGTCACTCGGAGTATCAGGGTTGCAGTATTCGTTTCCATTGCCGTATTTGGTATCGCCTTTCATGGAAATAGTTTCAATTCCACCGTACTTAAGCTCATAAAGCATGCTTGCCCGTGTTGCAGCGGAAGCAACGATTGCGATAGAAGACATTGCTGTAAGACCTGCAATGCCTACGGCAGCACATCTGCCAAAATAAGTTTTGCTCATTTTAAATATCTCCTTTTCTCGTTTAAATTTACCTTAATTTAAATTACGGCACATACGTCCATAACTGTTCACGAGTTTATTATAACACATTGTTTCCACAATTGCAATAGCTTTTTTGACAAAAAATATTACAATTTAATTACACTTTGGCATATTTTGTTCAAAATTTGTTGTCAAAATGTCGGAATAGGTTACAGATTTTTACTGGATCTCAATTTTTGCGGTGAAGTCGGCGGCACACGGACGAACATCGCGCGAAGCGAGCATATAGAGGTCGGTGCTGCGGCAGGTAAGCTCCGCCTGACGGACAAGCTGCGGTACTTTGAACTTGTCGAGGAGGTCTTTGAGCGAGCTGGAGAACGGGATAAGGTATTTATCCATAGGATTTGCAAGCTCGGGGTTCTCCTGAGCGGCCTTGATGCGTTCGCTTGCGGCTTCGGCGTTCTCTGCGGCTGCCTTGATTATCTCTGCGCCCTTATCGTTGAATGCAAGTATTCTGCCGAATGCAGGCGGAATAAGCAGGTCGTTCTTCTTCACGCCGATGAACATATTAAGTAGAGCGCGGCGGAATTTCGCCTGTGTATAGCGCTTTGTATCCACCATTTTAAGAAATTCCTCGACCGAGTTTGCGGCTTTGCCCATCTGTGCGATGCGGTTCTCAACGCCCTGCGCGATGTCGGGAACTTCCGAGATGAACTTCGGTGAAGCGGTTCTCAGCACATAGAGAAGCTCACGTTCGAGGTTATCGAAATAAGCAAGATGCTCGGCTTCGTCATACTCCTCAACTGCTTTCGCCATATCCTCGGGGACGAATGCGCTGATATCCTCACCGTTTTCGATCATTTCGCGGAGCTTGGAGCCGCTTGCATAGCCGTCTGCAGTTTCTTCGCTGTCGTGCGCAACGCCGGTGCGCTTTATGGTAAACGCGTCAAAATCAACGCCGAGGACTTTCATTGCGCGGAGATACTCGACTGCGAGCGTATTGTTCGGAGCGTCAAAAACGCCGCCGATGATAGGGCCGTGTTCCGTTGAAATGCTATGCTGCAATGCTTCGGGATAACTCATTCCCTTTTCAAGAAGAGGCTTAAGCTTTTCGGGTGTGCCTGCAGAGAACGTTGCCATTGCAGCGTTTTTAAGCAGATCGATATCGCCGCATTCGCTGCCGAAAGAAATTCCGTCAACGCAGCCGAGTGCTGCAAGCATCATAACGCCTGCGCGCGCAAAGAACTCTGCGCTTGCGAGCGAATATGCAACGGGCATTTCAACAACGAGGTCTGCGCCGTGGTTGCAGGCGATCTGCGCTCTTTTGAACTTGTCGATAATGGCAACATCGCCGCGCTGGACGTAGTTTCCGCTCATAATGCAGACGATATGGTCTGCGCCGTGTTTTCTTGTTTCTTCGATCTGATAGATATGACCGTTGTGGAACGGATTGTATTCACAGATAATGCCGTATGTTTTCATTAATTTTTTACCTCCGGAATTTTATCCATACAATTATAATGTGCTGAATTTTGCAAAATATGGACAAATAATTACAAAAATCTAAAGATATTGTGATTCTCTTGATTTTTGCCGTATAAAGTAATAATATAAGATTAATGCAGTTTTGTCAAGTCTTTTTTTATTTTTTTAAGCTTGACTATATGAAAGGAATGTATTTTTATGTTAATTTTGGTAGTAAACGCAGGCAGCTCTTCGCTTAAATATCAGCTACTCAACATGGACGATGAGAGCGTTATCGCAAAGGGTAACTGCGATAGGATCGGCATTGACGGTCATATCTCACACAAGACATTCGACGGCAGAAAGTTCGACGCCGACTGCTCCTTCCCCACTCACACCGAGGCTTTCGAAAAGCTTGTTGAAGTCCTCACGACCGGCGAGGCTTCCGTTATCAAGTCTATGAGCGAGATATCCGCCGTAGGTCACAGAATAGTCCAGGGCGCAGAGGTTTTCGACAAGACAACTCTTGTTACCGATGAAGTTATCGACAAGATAGACGAGATGAGAGAGCTTGCTCCCGTACATAACCACGCTCATGCACTTGCGCTTCGCGCCTGCAAGAAAGTTCTCCCCGAGGGAGTTCCGATGGTCGTGGTTTTCGATACAGCTTTCCACCAGACAATGCCCGAAAAAGCATTTATGTTCGGTCTTCCCTATGAGGACTATGAGAACTACCATGTAAGAAAGTACGGCTTCCACGGCACATCCCACCGCTTTGTTTCCAAGGCTCTTGCAGACGCTATGGGTAAGGATATCAAGGACTTGAAGATAGTTTCCTGCCACCTCGGAAACGGCTCCTCCATCACAGCAGTTGACGGCGGAAAGTCGGTAGATACATCAATGGGCTTCACTCCCCTTGACGGCGTCCTTATGGGAACAAGAACGGGTGCAGTTGACCCCTCCGCTGTTACATATATCCAGGAAAAGCACGGCTTCTCCGCTGCCGAAATGAGCGAATATATGAACAAGAAGTCGGGATTCCTCGGCGTTTCGGGAATTTCAAGCGACAACCGCGACATCACAGCCGCAGCTGCAAAAGGCGATAAGCGCGCTATCCTCGCTTCGGAAATGCTCCAGTATCAGATAAAGAAATATATCGGCTCTTATGCAGCAGTTATGAACGGACTTGACGCAGTCCTCTTCACAGGCGGCATCGGCGAGAACGCTTGGGAAGTCCGTGAGGGCGTGTGCAAGGATATGGAATTCTTCGGCATCAAGATAGACACCGAAAAGAACAAGTCCACAAGGGGCGAGCTTATCAAGATATCCACTCCCGACTCGAAGGTTGAGGTTTGGATAGTTCCCACCAACGAAGAGCTTCTTATCGCAAGAGATACACTCGCAATGATTAAGTAAATTTCAACAAAAACGCTTCCGCAGGGCTTTGCTTTCGGGAGCGTTTTTAGATATTGAAAGCTGTTTGAATATATGGTATAATATTTTCAGAAAATCCGGTTAAGCTATGGTTAAAACAAAACAGGAGGAATGAAAAATGAAAAGATCGGAAGAGCACACGTCTGAACTCCAGTCACCGGCTATGAT
>CAMJES010000107.1 GCA_946404705.1 uncultured Ruminococcus sp.
TATCATAGCCGGTGACTGGAGTTCAGACGTGTGCTCTTCCGATCTGCAGGAACGTTTGTAACCGCACATTCAACGATACCGCCGAGGCTGTCGAGCGAACGGCGCGCAAGGTCGATGTCGTCATACATCGCCTGACCCTTTTTATCGCTTATTGTCGGGAATTTCTTATGGCGCAGAGCGATTATCTGCTCGCGTGAAATTTCAAGCGGATTGAACTTTGTGTCTTTGATATTGTGTATCTGTGCGATGTGAGTTCCTGTGTAAATTCCTCTGCGCTCAAGAATCTGACCGCATATAGCGCCTGCAAAGCAGAGCGGAGCGGTAAGTCTGCCCGAGAAGTGCCCGCCGCCGCGGACATCGTTAAAGCCCTTGTAGCGCAGCGCACCCGTATAGTCGGCGTGACCCGGACGCGCAAGCTTGGAAATGTTGCCGTAGTCCTGCGAGTGCTGGTCGGTGTTGTTTATGAAAGCGGCGAGGGGAGTACCCGTGGTGTAGCCGTTGTGAACGCCCGACATAATGTTGGGGAGATCCTTTTCGTTTCTCTGCGTGGAAGTTGCGTCCTTCTTGGGAGCGCGTCTTGCCATAAAGCAGCGAAGCTCTTCAAGGTCGATATGCTCTCCGGGAGGGAGATTGTCTATCACAACGCCAATTGCAGGGCCGTGTGATTCGCCGAAAATAGAAACTGTGATATTATGATTCCAAAAAGATGACATCATTTTCAGTCCTTTCTTACCGTGAAGGGTCAGTTGTAATTTTTCCGCCAAGCTTTTTAAAATCCTGCCAGAAATCGGGGTAGCTTTTTGCGACTGCTTCGCCGTCCGTTATCGTAATTTCTCCGTCTGCCATTGTCGAAGCAACAGCCGAAGCCATAACGATTCGATGGTCGTTGCAGCCGTCTATCTTGCCGCTCGTGAAAGAGCGTACAGGGTGTATTTCAAGGAAATCATCGCCGTAAACGACATTTCCTCCGATAGCGTTTATTGCGTCAGCGATAGCTTTAAGACGGTCGCTCTCCTTTATTTTGAGCCGTTTTGCGTTAACTATCCTGCTGACGTCCTTGGTAAAGCAGCCGAGTACCGTCAGTATCGGAACAAGGTCGGGGATATCGGAAGCATCGGCTGTGAACGGCTCATATTCGCCGCAGGGAACTTTTCCGAAGCCTATTTCGTCAAGGATAGAGCATATCTGCTTGTCACCCTGAACCGAAGCTGTGTTCAGATTTCCTATTTCAATCTCCGAACCGAGCGCATTTGCAACATAGTAGAATGCCGCCTGAGAGTAATCGCCCTCAACTGCGCAGTCAGCAGCCTTGTATTTCTGATTTCCCTTTACAATATAAACAGGGAAACCCTCTTCCGAAACGGTTTCTTCAATATTTACGCCGAAAACCTTCAGTGCAGCTATCGTCATATCGGCATAAGGCTTGGATTCCAGCCTTGAAGTAAGAATTATCCTGCTGTCCTCGCTGCAAAGGGGGAGTGCGAACAGCAGCCCCGTGATAAACTGCGAGGAAACATCGCCCTCAATGTGAAAATCACCGCCGCAAAGCTTTCCTTCAATCGAAAACGGCATAACTCCGTCTGTGTGTTCAAATTTTACGCCTTTTTCCGACAATTCACGCTTATACGGCGTGATAGGGCGTGTCGGAAGCTTTCCGCTGCCCGAAAATTCCGCTTCGCAGCCGAGCGCAGCCGCAACGGGAATGATGAAGCGCAGCGTTGAACCGCTCTCACGGCAGTTTATCTTTGCCGAAGATGCAGCTTCGCCTATGCCTTTTATAGTATATACGTTTCCGTCATTGATTATCTTTGCGCCGAGTGCTGTCATAGCGTCAACGGTAGCGTCAATGTCCTCGGAGGGGTTGACTGCGCTGACCTCGGAAACTCCGTCCGCAAGCGCAGCAGCGATTAGCATTCGGGGGGAAACACTGTTCGAGGACGGTGCGCTTATCCTGCCGATAAGCTTTGACGGTGTGATAGTAACGTTCATAAACTCTCCTGTTAATTCTCCAAAAATTCGAGAAATTTCTCAACGGGCATTTTTACAGCAGCCGATTTTCCGACCTCGCTGCAGATTATGATGCTTATACTGCCGCTTTCACGCTTTTTATCGTTAAGGCAAGCACCGCCAAGCTCCTTTTCGGTAGGCTCAACCGAAACGTTCAGCTTGTAGCGTTCAAGACAAGCAATAAGCCTATCCGTAAGTCCCTTGGAAGCCTTACCCTGCTTTTCCGCAAGCCGTGTTATCATTCTCATTCCTACGGCAACAGCCTTGCCGTGGGTAATGCCGGTGTAGTTGTAGTATTGCTCGATAGAGTGCGCAAGCGTGTGACCGAAGTTGAGGAGCATTCTCTCGCCCTTGTCAAATTCGTCCGCCTCAACAACATCACGCTTTATCGAAACGCACTGCTTGATAACGTCAGCGGATATCTCCTTGATATCGCCGAGCGTCCTTTTTTCAAGCAGCTCAAAAAGCGGCGCAGACTTTATCATACCATACTTTATGACCTCGCCCATACCGTCAATAAGGAATTCCTCGGGGAGGGTGTCAAGCGTGTCCGTGTCGCAGATAACGAGCTTCGGCTGCTTGAATGCGCCGACAAGATTTTTTCCCTCGGGCAGGTCGATAGCCGTCTTGCCGCCGACCGATGAATCCACCTGTGCAAGCAGCGTCGTGGGTATCTGAACAAAGTCCAGACCGCGCAGGAAAGTAGCCGCAGCATAACCCGTTATATCTCCGACAACTCCGCCGCCGAGCGCAACAAGAGCGTCGGTTCGTGAGATGTGGTTCTCGCATAAAAAGCTGTATATCTTAAGCAGCGTGTCCGAGCATTTTGAAGCCTCGCCGTGCGGAAAAACGAACTTGCAGACCTCAAAACCGCTCTTTTCAAGGCTCTTAACAACTCTCTCGCCGTAAAGCGCGTCAACCGTGTCATCGGTGATGACCGCAAACTTAACAGCCTTTGTTACAGCCTTGATATATTCGCCCGAATTATCTAAAATTTCGTTTCCGATAACGACCTCGTAATTGACCGAAGCCTTTACCGGTATTCTTGTGTATTCCATATCAGTTTTCGTCCCCCGAACGGGAAACGCACTCCTTTCCGAAGCCTATCAGCCGATGCTTCTGCCGAGATAGCCGCAAAGACCGCTTATCTTCTTCATTGTTTCCTTGAACATATCGGGAGTGAGCTGTTGACCGCCGTCTGAAAGTGCGCACTTCGGGTCGCAATGAACCTCGATTTCAAGCGCGTCCGTTCCTGCAACAACAGCCGCAAGAGCCATCGGGTCGATAAGCGATATCATACCCGTTGCGTGAGAAGGATCGGCACAAACGGGGAGATGTGACTTCTGCTTAAGAAGGGGAATAGCGGAAACGTCAAATGTGTTTCTCGTCATAGTTTCGAATGTTCTGATACCACGCTCGCAGAGGATAACGTTGGGATTGCCCTCGGACATGATGTATTCCGCAGACATGAGCGTTTCTTCAAGCGTGTTTGCAAGACCTCTCTTGAGAAGAACGGGCTTGTCCGTCTTGCCGAGCGCCTTTAAAAGCTCAAAGTTCTGCATATTTCTTGCGCCGACCTGGATAACGTCAATATCATCAAAAAGGTCGATATCCGACTGGCTCATAATTTCCGTAACGATCGGAAGACCCGTTTCAGCCTTTGCCTTAAGCAGAAGCTTTATGCCCTCTTCGCGCAGACCTTGGAAAGAGTAGGGGGAAGTTCTCGGCTTGAAAGCGCCGCCGCGAAGCATCGTTGCGCCTGCCTCTTTTACAGCGTGAGCCGTGGTGAGTATCTGCTTTTCGCTTTCAACCGAGCAGGGACCTGCAATGACCTGAAGCGAACCGTCACCAAGCTTGCGTCCACCTGCGTTGATAACAGTATTATCGGGGTGGAACTTGCGGTTTGCCTTTTTGTAAGGCTCTTGAACACGCTTTATCTCCTCAACGCAGTCCTGCGCATAGAGATTGTGCATATCAACAGCGGAGGTATCACCGATAAGACCGATGATGTTCTGGTTTACGCCGTGGATGTGGTTGGTAGCAACTCCCTGCGCTTTAAGAAGCTCGTCCAGCTTTGCGACAGACTCGGGCGAAGCGTTGTTCTTCAAAATGATGATCATGATTTTTTACTCCTTAATTCTATATAAAAATATTATTACCGTACAAAGGTGCAGTCGGGGAGCTGCTCGGCAAGGTATTCCATATCCTCCTCGGGAATGTCAAGACCCTGCATATAAAGCTTTTTCAGCATGATGAGCGAAGCCGCGGGACGGACATTCGTTATCGGATTGTTGCTTATTTTGAGCCATTGCAGCGATGTCAGCGAGATTATCTGCTCAATGGAGCCGATGTTGTTGTTTTCAAGGTAAAGCTCGTTGAGGTCGCCCATTGAAATAAGCGGCGTAAGGTCGGATATATCGTTGTTCTGCAGATGCAGACCTATCATTTTGTTCATTCCGCTGAGTGCGGATATGTTTTCGATATTATTGTCGTTAAGACGAAGAAGCTCAAGCTCCTTGAGATTTGCAAGCGGAGTAATGTCGCTGACTTTGTTGCAGGAGATATCTAACGCGCGAAGATGAATAAGACCGTCGATAGGCGAGATATCGCTGATATTGTTTGAACGCAGATAAAGGCTTTCCAGTCCGACAAGTCCTGCGATAGGCGTCAGATCTTCAACATTGTTCTTGAAAAGGGAGAGGTTTTTCAGGTTTGTAAGACCTTTGAGCGGCGACAGATCGGAAATGTTGTTCTGATATATCTGCAGCTCGGTGAGATTTACCATATATTTAAGCTCAACAATGTCTTCATCGCACAAGTCCATGTTGCTTAACGTCAGAGTTGTGAGGTCGGTGCTGTATTCCTTGCCCTTTATCATTATCGTGGGCGGCAGGTCTGCCATGATCTCTTCCTTTACGGAAACAGCCTCGCTTACGGCAGGATTATCCTTGCCGAGGAGATAATCGTCCTTGTTTTTTATCTTAATATCGGGAACGGTTTCCGCCTTGAGCGAAGAAACATCATGTTCAAGTGATTCTATCTGCGATAAAAGCTCGGAAACGTCCGGCTGAGGTTCTTCTTCCTCCTTGTTGAAAAGCGAGCAGGAGCAGAGCGAAAAAGCCATCGCAAAACAGGTGACGAGAGCGGCTGCTTTCATGCGTTTCATAAAAAAGCGTCCTTTCCGGTTGGATTTTACAATACATTCGTATCAATTATATACCAATTTTGCCTTAAAGTCAAGAGTTGAGTGGAAAAAATGGGAATATGCGCTGCTTGCAGAAAAAATTGAGATAGCCTTGAAAATTGACCGAAAATAATGTACAATAGTATAAAGCGGAAAAAGACATAAATATATTATCATTCTGCACAAAAAGGACATAAAAACAGCCGCAAAATCGCATAGATCCTACGAATTTGCGCAAAAATGAAAAAATGAAATGAAAAAAGAGAACCGTAGAGAAAACGAGCAAAACAGAGAGATTTAAAGAGATTGAGGGATATATTTTAAAAATTCGGCAAAATGACAATTGACAAACGTTTTTGCTGCGTGTATAATAAATAACGTTGTGTCCGGCGTGTATCAGAATGTATGTGGAGTTGCCTGCATTGAATGATATCGGCTCGGCAATATCTACTAAAAAATAAAGGAGAATGACTATGTCAACTTATATGCCTAAGGCTAACGAAATCAGCCGTAAGTGGTATGTTATTGATGCAGAGGGCAAATCTCTCGGCCGCGTAGCAGCAGCTGCAGCATCAATCCTCAGAGGCAAGAATAAGCCTACCTTCGCACCTCACGCAGACTGCGGAGATCACGTTATCATCATCAACTGCGCAAAAGCAGTCCTCACAGGAAAGAAGCTTGAGCAGAAGACCTTTAAGTGGCACACCGGCTGGATCGGCGGACTTAAGGAAACCAAGTACAGCGATATGATGAAGAATAATCCGGAAAAGGCAATGACAATTGCTGTAAACGGAATGCTTCCGAACAACACACTTGGCAGAGCAGCACTCACAAGACTCAGAACCTATGCAGGTGCAGAGCATGAGAACGCAGCTCAGAAGCCTGAAATGATTGAAATATAAGGAGGAAGCCTAAATGTACGAATCTAAACAGCCTTATTTTTACGGCACAGGCAGAAGAAAAAGCTCCGTTGCAAGAGTAAGAGTTTACGCAGGCAGCGGTAACATTACAATCAACGGCAGAACAATTGATGACTATTTCGGACTTGAAACACTCAAGCTTATCGTAAGACAGCCCCTTACTCTTACAGAAACAGCTGAGAAGTTTGATATCGTCTGCACAGTAGCAGGCGGCGGCGTAACAGGTCAGGCAGGCGCTATCCGTCACGGCCTTTCCAGAGCGCTTCTCCAGTATGACGCAGAGCTTCGCCCTGTCCTCAAGAAGGCAGGCTTCCTCACTCGTGACCCGAGAATGAAGGAAAGAAAGAAGTACGGCTTGAAAGCTGCTCGTCGCGCTCCGCAGTTCTCAAAGAGATAATTTTTGCCCTTACAAACGACGTTGCTACGTTGTTTGGGGCGAACAAGTTATCAATTTGGTCTTTGGTTGGTCTTTATTGAAAGTTTTTTTGATCCGCTCTCTTTTTGAGAGCGGATTTTTTGCATTTATGAGAGTTTAAGAGAGATAAGGTCTGCAACCTTGGCCTTTGTGCTTTTCAACACATCGGCGTAAATGTTGGCAGTTACTCCGATGTCGCAGTGTCCCAGATGCTCGGATACTATCTTCAGATCAATACCGCTGTTAAGCAGCAGAGTTGCATTGCAATGGCGAAGCTGATGAAGCGTCAGAAATTCATATCCCGTACCTTTCAGAAATCTCTTGAATGAGGTATTGAGAGAATTCCTGTCACGATAATTGCCAAGAGCAGATGTAAATACCATTTCGGGATGAGCAAAATTGTCGCCTATGGCAGCTGATAACTCCTCAATATACTTTTTTTTGCTCCTTAAGAATATCAGCAAGGACCTCACTCATTCCGATAGTACGGATACTGCTCTCGGTTTTAGGCGTAGTCAGATAATGTTTTCCGCCTACATCGGCAAGATTGTGGTTTATCGAAATGGACTTGTTAGGGTATGAATTTTAAACTGTGTAAATGCATTTTTCAACCAAAATTTGACCATA
>CAMJES010000108.1 GCA_946404705.1 uncultured Ruminococcus sp.
AAAAGCGTGGACGTAAACTTTTGTCCGCTTCGCGGTTTTAACGACAAATGTCAGCGTTACAATAATTCCGCATTCCGCATTCTGAATTAATTCTGTTATCCCAGCTCCAGCATTCTGTCAATGCACACAGAAGCTCGTTTTATTTGCTCTTCGGGCATTTCTATGACAAGTCCGCCTTTGCCCGTAAGGCAGTTATATACATCAACAAGCGTTGTGGACTTCATATTCGGGCAGATAAGGTGCTTTGAAAGCGGATAGAAATTCTTATCCGGACAGATATACTGCAGATGCTCTGCGATGGATATCTCCGTTCCGATAATGAACTCCTTCGCATCGGACTGCTTTGCAAAATTCACGATACCCGAGGTCGAACCTATGTAATCGGCGTGTTTGCAGACGGCAGGCTGGCACTCGGGATGGACGAGGACAAGCGCTTCGGGGTGCTTCTCCTTTGCTTCAAGCACCTGTTTCTCGGTAACTGCTGCGTGTACGGGACAGCCGCCCTGCACAAGCTTGAAATTCTTCTCGGGGAGCTGATCTCTTACAAATGCGCCGAGGTTGCAGTCGGGGATAAAAAGTATATCTTTGGCATCAAGCTTTTTGCATATTTCAACTGCGGAGCTTGAAGTCACGCAGACATCGGCGTATTCTTTGAGTGCGGCGGTCGTATTGATATATGCAACCACCGTATACTCGGGGTACATCTGCTTAAGCTGAACAAGCTCGTCTGCGGATATCTGCTCCGCCATAGGACAGCCTGCGTCGGGGCAGGAGAGTATGACTTTTTTCTGCGGCGAAAGTATCTTGCAGGTTTCCGCCATAAAATGCACTCCGCACATAATAAGCGTATCGTTTTTATCCTCGGCGGCAAGCTGCGAAAGCTTAAACGAGTCGCCCGTATAGTCGGCTATTTCCTGAATTTCCTCCGCTTCATAGCTGTGGGCGAGGATAGTTACGCCCTTTTCTTTTTTTAGCTTAAGAATTTCCTGCTGAATATCCTTTATCATTATTTTTACTCCTTTTTATCATCTTCTGAAGCGTCATCCGAATTCTCCTGCGGCTTGGTTTTCTTGGACTTAAACACAAGAGAAAGCGGCTTATGCATAATATCCTGCTTTTCGGTATCCACGGGGATATCTCCTACATAATAGTCCGCTGTTCTGGTCGAAAGTCCTTTCCTTGCAAGCAGGAAGTTGACAATATCGCGAACGAGCGAATAAATAACCGCAAAAATCGGAACTCCGAGTATCATTCCCGCAAATCCGAACAGACCGCCGCCGACAAAGATAGCGAACATTACCCAGAACGGCGAAAGTCCGGTAGAGTCGCCGAGTATCTTCGGGCCTAAGATATTTCCGTCAAACTGTTGGAGTATGATTATAAAGATAACAAACGGGATAACCTGCCTCGGAGCGGCGAAGAGAAGCAGAAAAGCGCTCGGAATCGCGCCGATGAACGGCCCGAAGAACGGGATTATGTTCGTAACGCCGATAACAACGCTGATAAGTGCAACGAAGTCCATTTTCATGATTGACATACAGATAAATGTGAGAATGCCGATGATGGTCGAATCAATAAGCTTGCCCGAAATAAAACCGCTGAGCATTTTATTCGTGCGTGAAGCGACGCCGTAGACAGCGTTTTTGCCGCCCTCGGGGAGAATAGCCGCAACGATCTTGCGCAGCTGAGCGATAAATTTTTCCTTGCTGAAAAGAAGATATATCGCAACGATAAAGCCGATAACGAAGTCCTTAATGCCGACAATAAAGCCGAGCGCGCCGTCCTTGAGCTTTATGGCAAGCTCACCGAGCTTCGGAACGAGGTCGTTAATAAATTCGGTAAGTTTCGGCTGAAGATTGTCAAACTGCGTCTGAACAAAGGAGTAAATATCGGGGTAGTCCTCAACGAATTTGTATATCCAGCTTTCGAAATTATTCAGATAGGAATTGAAGTTTCGGGCAATGCCGATAATACTTTCAACGACCTGCGGAAGAAGTATCGCAACGATGGCGAACAGCACGGCAACAAGCGAGAGCAGACCGAATGCAACGCTGAGAGAGCGAACGAGCTTGCTCCGCGGCTTGTTCCGTTCAAAGCATTTGCTGAAAACGCGCTCGAAGAATTTCATCAGCGGATTGACGATATAAGCAATAACAATGCCCCAAGTCACCGGAGCGATCACCTTGGCAAACGAAGCGAGCGCACCGCTTATGACAGCGTTTTTCTGCACAACTACAACAAGCAGAAGGCAGATAGCAAACGTCACGACAGCATAGAATGAAACTGTTGCATATTTATGATTATATTCTATCTTCATATTAACGTCCTTTGGATATGTGGTTATAAAATTTCACCTTATATTATAACATCATTTTCCGTATTTGTAAAGAACATTATGAAAATTTAATTCAGAAATAAGTAGTTAAAACCGCGGAGCGGACAAAAGTTTACGTCCACGCTTTTTAAAGGGTGGACGTAAACTTTCGTCCGCTTCGCGGTTTTAACGGAATACGTTGGCTTTGCAAATAATTACGCATTACGAATTACGCATTATTCAACCGCCGCTCCAATGCCATAGTATAATGACGTATTTTCGGCGTATTTGTCCTTATCTTCGCTCGAAAGGAACACCTTTTCGGCGATTTCGGAGTATTCGGGAGGAATTATAAAGCTGTTTCCGTTAAGGGATATCGTATAGCACAATTCGTCTGTTACATACTTTGACTGCATAACGCTGAACAACTCTTTCAGTTCGTCAGAATAATGAATGACATATCTTCCCTTATCCAAGACGTATTTATCAAAGTATTCCGTGTTGGACATACCAATCTTCTGACAGTGCAGTACTCTTGACACGGAGTTGTCGAATGTATTTTCAGATATTGTGATCGACATTTTCGGGATACTTCCGTTGATGTAATTCTCCTCGTCAAGAATATAGTCAATATCAGCTTCAATTCCGTCAAGACAGCCGTGTTCCGCAAGGACTTTCAGCGTTTCGGTGAAGCTTCCGTCTATCTCCCAAGATGCCAATCCCGATATGTATATATTATAGCTTCTTTCCGTGCAGGGAGTGAGGTATTCCGCTGCAGTGCGGTTTACGATATCGGCTGCAAGTGCGTCACGGAACTCCTCGTAAAACCCCTTGTCAACGAATTTTTTGATTCTTTTATCGACCATAGCCTGATAAACGACATTATTCAACGGGTCGGACACATAGATATATACACCTCTCTGTTCGGGGTCGTCCGCTTTTCCCATAAATTCAGCCTGCGTTTTTCTGCTTTCAGCCAACTCATCGTATGGAGGAAAATCTTCTTTGATAAATTCCGCCGCCTGAACCTTGTATTCCTCCGAGGTTTCAACGTTCATAAGGCATCTTACCGCTTCGGCGGTCATAACGGGAAAGCATTTTGTCTGCCTTATTCCGCTTTTAAGCTCGTGGCAGGCGGTCAGATAGGTATAAGCATAAGGAACATCGGAATCAAGAAGTATATTCTCCCAGTAACCATTATAAAGATCGTCCTTATCCTTGTTATTGCCTAAAGCTTCTTTCATTGCCGCAATAATGTCATTTTGAGCATTTAAGATATTTTCGATATTATTCCTGTCCTTTATTACAAAAGCTCCCCAAGCTTCATCTGCTCCGAAATATGTAAAGGATATGTTCGGAAATTCGTTGTAAACTCCACCGTAGCCGAGATATACCGTTTCAACCTCGTCAGCTTCAGGCATATTAAACTCTGCGCCAAAGCATCTTGTCGTGTTTATGACGTTAATGCAGATAAGGAACACGGCGAGCGTAGAAACAAATCTGACTGCGCCCCTCCAGAGCTTTTTAAGACCTCTGTTGGAGATTATCTCAAACAGCATATAGATACCGAAGCCTACCGCAAGAACGCCAAAAAAGTATTTGTCGAACTGCTTTATCATATCCATATCGGGACCGAAAAAGATGATTTCCGCCGTAAAGAGCATAAGCGTTATCATAACAGCATAAACGCCTCTGAAAACGAGCGGCTTTGAAACATCCTCGGCTCTGCGCTTTTTGTAAAAGCAGTATGCGAGTGCGAATACTGCCGCGGAGAACAC
Source organism: uncultured Ruminococcus sp. (assembly GCA_946404705.1). GTDB lineage: Bacteria > Bacillota > Clostridia > Oscillospirales > Ruminococcaceae > UMGS363. Next base: position 4,093 of record CAMJES010000108.1, read on the forward strand.
TATCACTCCTGCCGCCCATGATAAAATCGGCACGGCTGAGTAATCATAAACGTTTTCGTATCCGATACCGCATATCAGCATTAAAAGTCCGCCTGCGGGAGATGTCCACGAAAGAATATGAAGATACGGCTTGCTAAAATCAAGCATAAATCTTTCACGGAATACTCTTTCAAATAATATGATAAGAAAAGCAGGAATAGCGCCGTTTAAGAGTATCGTCTGAGCAACAGCGTCAAACAGCGTTCCGCTGCATACCGTTACAAGGACGGTCAGCGTGTACAGCATTATCATTAGCAGTATTCCGCCGATGAATAAACGTCCGTATGCAGGAAGAGCCTTTCCGAAGCTTTCGCAGATATACGGTGAAAGCCACTCTTCCCCAAGGCTGTTGGTTTTTAAAAGCGTGAATTCGTGTCCGTCATAGCCGATAAGTCCGACAGCAAAGAGTATAACGCTCGGTATCTGAGACGCCAAAAACGGCAGTATGTAGGAAACCAGTCCCGAAAGATAATCTGACAAGAACCTTTGCTTCATCGAAAGCGGCGCAGAAAGGCTCATATCCACCTGATTTTTGTTGAAAAGATAGCGGAAGTTCGTAAATGCAACGATTATGCCAAGCGCGCCTGCCAAAGCTGTCGCTCCGCCTGCAATATACAGAACGCTCTCGCTCGGCGTATTTGAAATGTGATTTGTGATGTTATACATCATGTTTATTAGCATCGCAGGCGCACCGAGCAGATGAAGCAGTAAGAATATCAGCGAGTATTTTCGGCAGGTCTTTATGTTCCAGTATCCGTTGTGAACGGACGGAGAGTATTTATTCAACGCCTTTGAAGTCATATCCCATTTCCTCCATTTCATAGATGAAAATTTCCTCAAGTGTAAGAGGTATCATATCAAAAATCTTCGGTTCTTTCTTTTTAACGGCTTCGGTGACAGTTTCTTCATCGCCCTTTGCAATCATATATGTAAGACTGCCGTTTTTCTCAAAATGCAGTATCTCAAGCCCCTCAAAATCGTCCTTGCAAAAGTCCTTTTCAAACGCCGCCTGAATTTTGTGAACGCCGCCTTTTAAGCTGTCAAGGTCGCGGCAGAAAAGCACCTTTCCTTTGTGCATAAGCGCCGCCGAATCGCATATCTCGTTTATCTCTTTGAGGTTGTGCGAGGAAATCACCGCCGTCAGCTTTCGGTCAAGCATCGCATCGACGAGCATACGCTTTACAATGTTGCGCATAGTCGGGTCAAGTCCGTCAAAGGCTTCGTCAAGGAAAAGATACTCCGTTTTGCAGGCAAGCCCAGTCATAACGACCGCCTGCCGCTTCATTCCCTTTGAGAATTTGTCCATCTTCTTTCGTTCGGGGAGCTTTATCGTGTCGTTGAGCTTGTCGAAAAGCTCGGGGGAGAAGTTCGGGTAAAATCCACCGTAGTATTTTTTCATCTCGGCAAGAGTCATACCGCCGAACTGCACCGTTTCATCGTTGATAAAGAATACCTTGCGCTTGACCTCGGCATTATCGAAAACGCTCTCACCGTCAATTTCGACCGTTCCGCCGTCCGCTTCGTAAATTCCCGATAAAAGACGGAGAACTGTGGATTTTCCTGCACCGTTAGAGCCTAAAAGCCCGAACGCCGTACCGTTTTCGACCGTAAGATCAACACCGTCAAGAGCGGTAAAATCCTCAAACCGCTTTGTAACACCCTTTAATTCAATCATAAATCTGTTCCTTTCTGAATTATAGTTCAAGATATTCTTCAAGGCATAAGCCTTGTTCGTGTATATCCGCCGCAGCCTCCGATCCTACATACCGGTAATGCCAAGGCTCATATTCAAAACCTGTTATATTCGTTTTATCCTGCGGATAGCGTTGGATAAAACCGTATTTGTGCGCATTTTCTGCAAGCCAGCTGTAAACTTCTTCGTTGTCCGACTTGCTTTTGTCTGCAACAATGTCAACTGCAATACCCAACTCATGCTCGCTCATGCCCGGAGGAGCAACCAATTCCTCAGCAAGCTTTTTTGCAAGCTTTTCGCTGTATCCCTCGTTCAGATAAGCGTTTATTTTATCTTCCATCATCTGTTCCTGCTCTTCATTAGTGCGGTAACCTTCGTTTACAATAGGATAAATGCCTTCATCACGCATATCGTCAAACATCTTCTGCAGCTGAGGATATATCCGCGAATCAACATACTTTCCGCAGTCAAGCAAAATAAGCTCTCCGTTGTAGCCGCACGATATCTTGTGTGTCCGGTTCACAAGTATCAGCATAGGGTCATTGGTTTTTTCAGCAGATACTTTTTTAACTTCAATTTCGGGTGTGCTTTTCAGCTTGTAGTAAACAGCATTGCCCGAAAGAATGGTGACAGAAAGAAAAGCTATGCCAAAAAGCGCTGGAAAACTAAGCTTTTTTCTTTTATTTTTGTTCATTTTTTTCATTGTCAAGTTCCTTTATATGTCGAATAAGTTCATCAGCAGAAAGACCTGCCTTTAAAGCCTCGTTCACCGCCAAATCAAAACCCGATAAAGCACGTTCTTTAAGGCTGTCGGTCTGAACCGCCGCAATAAAGCTTCCTCTGCCTTGTAGGGAGTAGATCACCTTGTCACGTTCAAGCATCTGGAATGCCTTGGCGACCGTGTTGGGGTTAACGCCAAGTTCCTTAGCAAGCTCTCGGACGCTTGGAAGCTTATCGTCCTGTTTAAGTTCGCCTTTTATGACAAGTTCGGTAATTTTTTTATAAAGCTGTTCATAAATAGGAGTGCGCTCCCGAAGGTCGATTGAAAACATTATATCACCTCTGTATCGGCTGTACTAATTGCTATAATACAGTTATAACACACTTTTATACATTTGTCAATAGGAAAAAGAAAAAAAGTTTGGAGAGTGGAGTGTGGAGTATGGAGTGTGGGGTTAAAGAAAAAGCCGTTAAAACCGCGAAGCGGACAAAAGTTTACGTTAATTCTGCAAGAATTTCGCTTTGTTTAAAGGGTGGCGAGGGGGCAAGGGGGCGAGCAGCCCCATTGTCGCGCTCCGCAGAGCGCGAAACTCCCTAAAC
>CAMJES010000109.1 GCA_946404705.1 uncultured Ruminococcus sp.
TATCATAGCCGGTGACTGGAGTTCAGACGTGTGCTCTTCCGATCTAGAAGAACTTCTTTTTGAGTTACAGTCACATGGCGGCGGAGTTCAGAAAAGAAAAGGGGATGTCAATGGGGGAGTATCACAATTCCGTGCGGATGAAAAAGGCGTGTCATCTGCTGCGGTCAACGCTTATGCCGGTCGGAGAGATAGCCGAAAAGCTCGGTTTTGCGGATATGCTCTATTTCAGCAAGAAGTTTCACGCTTTTGCAGGCGTTTCGCCTACCGATTACAGAAAGCAGTCGCAAAAGGAATACTGATTTATGAAAAAACATCAAAAAGCTCCCGAAGTGAATGCATCGGGAGCTTTTTTGTTAGTATTGTATTATTTATTTTTATCGTAAAATGTTTTAGGCCGTGGGTCAGACATTTTCCGCGTCTGCCGAAGTAACCATATCCGTATTCTTTACGTTGGACGGCTTTATCAGCTTTGATTTTATCAGCGCAGCGCCTACGCCTCCCGTAACAACGGTTGCAGCAAGCATTTCAAGCACGGCGTTTATGCCGACAAACATTACAACGAATAGAAATACGTTGTGTGTACCCTTTTTGTCCATAAGTTCCTGCACATAGTCGGTCTGTCCGAAAAGCAGAAGAAGCGCTGACATAAAGAACAGCGTATTAAAGAATGCGGTGCAGAAACCTGTTGCTGCGCAGGCAGCGTAATTGTTTATCTTTTTGCTCAGCGCCTTGTAGATAACGCCCACAAGGAAACCGTCGAGAAGTCTTGGGATAAACCTCTGCACGAAGGTAAGGAACGGGTCTATCGCTGTCAAGGCTGCTCCCATGCCGCTCGGAACGCCTATTCCGAAGCATTGAAGGAAGCTGAGAATTCCGAATATTGCTCCTGCGGCTGCTCCGCCTGCGGGGCCTAAGGCTACCGCTGCGATGGCTACGGGAATAACATTCAGAGAGATTGAAAGCGGCCCGATGGGTATCGTACCTATCGGGGTCATGGAAAATATCAGCAGCAGCGCTGTGATAAATCCCATAAGCACAAGGCTTTTGGTCTTACTGTTCATATTAAATTTTCCTCCTTGTTATTATTCTCCCATACGGAAGATACAATACAATACATATAAATTATAACACAATAATTCAAAAAAATTATTTAAATTTTTTCTATATTATGTTATAATAAGATTAAAATGCAACGATTACTCAGGAGGAAATGCCCATGCTTAAGGGAAAGACCATATTACTCGCCGTGACGGGCAGTATTGCCGCATATAAGATACCCAATCTCGCAAGAATGTTAAAAAAGCTCGGAGCGGAAGTTCAGGTGCTTATGACTGAAAATGCCGTTAATTTTATAAGTCCCGTGACATTTGAGAGCCTTACAGGCACAAAATGCCTTATAGATACATTCGACAGAAATTTCGAATTCAGCGTGGAACACGTTTCTATTGCAAAAAAAGCAGACTGCGTTCTTGTTGCGCCTGCGTCAGCAAATGTTATCGGAAAGATCGCGAATGGTATTGCCGATGATATGCTCACCACCACCGTAATGGCTTGTACCTGCAAGAAAATAATCTCGCCTGCAATGAACCATAATATGTTCCACAATCCGATCGTTCAGGATAACCTTGAAAAGCTCGGGCGTTTCGGATATGAGATCATCGCTCCCGACCACGGTATGCTCGCAAACGGCGACAGCGGTGACGGAAGAATGCCCGAGGAAAAGGTTCTGCTTGAATATATCCTGCGTGAAGCCGCTTTTGAAAAGGATCTTTCGGGGAAAAAGGTGCTTGTTACCGCAGGCGCGACTATGGAAGCGATAGATCCCGTCAGATACATCACCAACCATTCGAGCGGAAAAATGGGATTTGCGATTGCAAGAGCGGCAATGCTCCGAGGGTCGCAGGTCACGCTTGTTGCGGCGCATACGGAAGCCGAGCCGCCGATGTTCGTGAACAGAATTGATGTGAAGTCTGCCGAGGATATGTTCAATGCCGTTACGGCTGTTTCAGCCGAGCAGGATATCATCATCAAGGCTGCTGCGGTGGCAGATTACACGCCCGTTGTTACCGCCGAAAGCAAGATAAAAAAATCGGACGGAGATATGAAGATAGAGCTTAAACGAACAAAGGACATTCTTAAATATCTCGGAGAAAACAAGTCAAGCGGTCAGATACTTTGCGGTTTTTCAATGGAAACGGACAATGTTCTTGAAAATTCGCGGAAAAAGCTTGCCGCAAAAAATTGCGATATGATATGCGCAAATTCTCTCAGGACATATGGAGCAGGTTTTGGCACGGAAACCAACGTTATCACGATGATAACCGCCGATGACGAGTGCGAACTTCCGCTGATGTCAAAGGAAGAAGCTGCGCATCGGATACTTGACCGAATTATTGAAATGAATTCATCGAATTAGTATAAATCTCTGTCCGTATCGAAATGATTTGGGCGGAGATTTTCGTTTACGGTTATTTTGTGCCGAGAATTCTTTCGGCTTTTTTTATTTGCAGAAAGCCTTGAATACCTATTGACAAAGTAGGGAAAGTGTGCTATTATACTATTAACCTACTTAGCAGATATGTAATATATATTATAAAGGAGAGAAATGTTATGTCTGCAATATATACATCCGCCGACAGGCTTATCGGAAGAACGCCGCTGCTTGAGCTTTCTCATATTGAAGAAAAGTTCGGGCTTAAAGCAAAGGTCATTGCAAAGCTGGAATACCTCAATCCTGCAGGTTCGGTAAAGGACAGGATCGCAAAATCGATGATAGATGACGCCGAGAAAAGGGGTCTGCTTAAATCGGGTTCGGTCATTATCGAACCGACAAGCGGAAATACCGGCATAGGTCTTGCTTCCGTTGCCACGGCGAGGGGTTACCGCATTATAATCGTTATGCCCGAAACTATGACAGCCGAGCGCAGGCACATTATGAAAGCCTACGGCGCGGAGCTTGTGCTTACCGAGGGCGCAAAGGGAATGAAGGGCGCTATCGCAAAGGCGCAGCAGCTTGCCGAGGAGATACCGAACAGCTTTATCCCATCGCAGTTCACAAATCCTGCAAACCCCGAGGCTCACCGCCGCACAACGGGGCCCGAGATATATGAGGACACGGACGGAAAGGTGGATATTTTCGTTGCAGGAGTTGGCACGGGCGGAACGCTGACGGGTGTTGGCGAATATCTTAAATCGAAAAATCCCGACATAAAGGTCGTTGCGGTAGAACCTGCGACCTCGGCGGTGCTTTCTACGGGAATTGCAGGGCCGCACAAGATACAGGGCATCGGCGCAGGCTTCATTCCCGATGTACTGAACACTAAAATTTATGATGAGATAGTTACTGTCGGCAATGACGAGGCTTTCGCCACGAGCCGTCTTATCGGCAAGAGCGAGGGCATACTTGTGGGAATTTCCGCAGGAGCGGCGGCGTGGGCGGCTATCGAGCTTGCGAAACGTCCCGAAAACGAGGGAAAGAACATTGTAGTTATTCTCCCCGACACGGGCGACAGATATCTTTCCGCAGGACTTTTTTCGGAGTGATCACATCTTGATTTCGGCACCTATTGTATGGTATAATATACGGCAAAGAGGTGTTTGAAATGATGATATCGACAAGAGGACGTTATGCTCTGAGGGTGATTATCGACCTTGCCGAGCATAATGACGGAAGCTGTATACCGATGAAGGAAGTTGCAGAGCGTCAGGGTATCTCGCTGAAATATCTGGAGCGGATAGTACCCGTGCTTACGAAAAACAAGCTTATCTCGGGAGTTCACGGAAAGGGCGGCGGTTACACGCTGTGCAGAAGTCCCGAAGAATACACCGTGGGAGAGATTCTGCGGCTCACAGAGGGAGAACTTGCGCCCGTAGCCTGCCTTGAAAAAAGCGCCAAGCCCTGCGGACGTTCGGAAGAATGCAGAACGCTAAAAATGTGGAGCGATTTCTACAAGCTCACAAACGAATATTTTGACGGAATAACCATAGCTGACCTTATGAAGCGTTCGGGTGAAACAGAATAACATATAAAAGCAAAAACAAGCGGCTTTGCGCGGAAAAAATCATCTGCGCAGAGCCGATTTTTTATTTTATATATGGGAGCAATGCTTTAAAAGCATTTTCAACTTTTATGCGGCGGTTCTCATCGAGAACGTTCATCATTTCGGACAAAGACGGTGAGCTGTTCTGTTTATCTCCGAAAAGGATATAATCCGCGGAAACATTCAGCGCTGCCGACAGGTTTACAAGCGTTTCAAGGGACATAGCTTTCAGTCCTCTCTCTATCTCATAGATATAGTGAGGAGAAACGTTTATCATTTCGGCGAGCATTTCCTGCGAAAGGTTTCGGCTTTTCCGCTCTGCTTTTATCCTGCTTCCTATCTCGTTTAAATTCATATCCATACCGCCCCGAGTTAATTGTGTATATACATATTATATAGCTGACAGCTATATTAATACACTATCTTTTAGCTATGATAACTATTGCAATCAGCTATATTTTGTGGTATCATAACATAGAAAAAGCTCGTTTTTGAGCTTGAATTTACAGAAAGAGGTTATGATATTTATGAAAAGAAACATTGTATTGTGTGCTGCACTTGCGGCGGTGATCTCGCTTTCCGCCTGCGGAGCAAACGGAGAAACAACGGAAACCACCGCCAAAACATCACAGGAACAGACAACGGTTTCTGAAGCTGCCGAAGACAACGAGGCTGACGAAGAAGAAACAACTGCCGAAACAACAGCAGAAACCGAACCCGAAGAGGAGGTTTCTACCAAAATATCCTCGATTGAATGCTTACGAAACGGCACATTTGCTTTTGAAGTGCCGCGCTCGGACGGGAAGAAGCAGTTTTATCTTTACGATATTGCTGAAAAAAAGATGACAAAGGTAAATGAATCCTTGGATCTATACAGCATTAGCGATGCGTTGGGAAATCTGATCTATACTTTATCCGACGGAACATATCACATATATAATGCCGCAACTGGCGAAGATCTTTTTGAAAGCGACATGGATAAGTCATTTATTATTTCACCTACAAATCGTGATCCCGATAAGGATCCGTATTATATGCAGCACGTACTCTCCGACAATGCTGTGTTTGTGGTGAAAACAACTACTGCCTTTTCGGGAAACAAGAGTGAGTTAGGCTGTATCGGAAAGGATGGAAGCTGGATAATGCCCATGACGGCAGGAACTCAGTATTTTAACGGAAAACGTTTTTACACAAATTCTATTGACTCCAATTATATTTTGGTTAAATACGTTAACGAACCCGGTTACTCCTACTTTATTTATGATGTAAAAAACGACAAAAGGGTATGTGAAGATAAGTTCAAAGAGGGCATCAAATTTGTCACTCATCCCGAAGGTTCGGATTACTGCTATATGCTGAATCTGGATCAGCCGGAAATTGTAAAATATGATATGAAAAACGACTGCATTGCCGAGAGCATTCTCAACGGAAAAGCTTTTGATTATTATACTAAACTCATTCCAAATGGAAAATTCATTGTATCAGACCCGTATGCACCCGGTGAGATCTCAGTTTTGGATACTGCAACTGACACCATTACTAAGTTTGATCTTACACAATATGCCGATAGTCATTATGATGCCCCGAAAGGACACATGGTTTACGATAATTATATTTTGGCTTATCTTGCTAACAACGGAACCTATTATACCGGAGTGTTTGACCAAAGCGGAGAACCTGCTTTTGAACCTATGGAAGGTGAGCCGGATTATTATTGCAGCGATGATTACATTTTGTTATTCAATAGCGAAGAATATAATCTCTTTAATGTTAAATCGGGAGAGCTTAAAACAGAATCCTATGACCGTGATAATTATGAATTCTTCGGTTTTGACGAAACTACAAGTACGATTCTTGTCCGTGTAAAAGACTCCGAGGACGGAAAGGAATATTACTATCTTGCCGATATTTCAGACCCCATGAACTACTACGATCCCTTTGAAAAATAAGCTTTTATAGAGTTTTTCTAAAGCGCAGTTCACATTGAAAACGAAAATGAATATACTTCGTTTTTCGCCCAATGTAAACTGCGCTTTATTATTTCAACTATCCGGAAAATTTTATATAAAATGCTAAAAAAATCTGAAAATTTTGTATAAACATAACTATTTTAGACAAAACACTAAATTCCTATTGACAAAGTAGGTAAATAATGTTATACTAAACCTAACCTACCAAGTAGGTTAGTATGAATTGAGAAAAATAATACGAAAATTCTGTTTGAAACGCTGCTCTTGAATTTATTCGGTTTAAGCAAAAATAAAAAGGGAATGATTATTTATGAATTTTAATACAGCTTTGCTGCATAATAACTTCAGAGGAGATACTTCAACGGGCGCAACGGTAGTTCCTGTCTGTCAGACGAGCGCTTTTGCGCACGAATCGGCGGAAAAGCTTGAAGCGGTATTCAACAGCAAGGCTTTCGGCTATGCTTATTCGAGGATAAGCAATCCCACGGTCGATTCCTTTGAAAAGCGTATGGCTGCTCTTGAGAAAGGAATCGGCGCAGTCGCCTGTTCATCCGGCATGGCGGCGGTGACAATGTCGCTGCTCAACATTTTACAGTCGGGTGACGAGATAATCGCAGGCTCGGGGTTGTTCGGGGGAACGCTCGATCTGTTTGAGGATCTGAAAGCATTCGGGATAACCGCAAAATTCACGGACGATGTAACTCCCGAGAGCATTGAACCGCTTATCACGGACAAGACCAAGGCGATATTTGCCGAGCTTATCGGAAATCCTAAGCTTAACGTTGTCGATGTCAAGGCAGTTGCAGAGCTTGCGCACAGTCACGGCATACCTCTTATTGCCGACAGCACAACAGCTACTCCGTATCTTATACACCCGTTTGAATATGGCGCAGACATTGTCGTTCATTCCTCGTCAAAATATATAAACGGCGGCGGAAATGCGATAAGCGGCGTTATCATCGACAGCGGCAGCTTCAAATGGGATGCTTCAAGATATCCCGGTTTCAAGGGATATGAAAAATTCGGAAAGCTTGCATATCTTGCAAAGCTTCGAGATCGGAAGAGCGTCGTGTAGGGAAAGAGTGTAGATCTCGGTGGT
>CAMJES010000110.1 GCA_946404705.1 uncultured Ruminococcus sp.
ACCACCGAGATCTACACTCTTTCCCTACACGACGCTCTTCCGATCTCCCGAACCCGTTTTTGTTTGAAAAGCCGCCGAAAATATATGCAGCTGCGAAAAGTCCGCATGATATCGTAACGATAACGCTGTGTTCAAGCCATGCGGCAGGAACGATAAGCGCTGCAATGCTCATAATAACCGTATTGGCGAGCTGAAACAGCGGAAGAACATTAATTATAGCCGAAAAGGTATCGGACTTTACACCTTTTTTTAGAATAAGCTGGCTTACAAAGATCACAACAAGGGAATAAACTGCCATAGAAAGCATAAGGAAGTCGAGTCTGTCGTTTATCAATCTTGCAAGTGCGACTATTACGACCGAAAAGCTCACAAGTGAACTTAAAGCGAAATTCTTATTGCGGTAATCAATGCTGCCTTTGAAGCAGACTGCGGCGGCGAGTGTGGCTGCTGCGGCAAGGACTGCGTTCAAACCGTCGCCCCGAAGAATGAACCATTCGCCGAAAAGCTTGAAATAGGCTGCGGCAATTACGGATATCGGCAGGAAAACGCTGCCAAGGGCATAGAAAACCATACCTGTTTTCGGAAGCTCAAGCTTTCTTTCCGCAAGTGAAGAAACGGCAAAGAAAACCGCCGAGAACGAAAGAATTATAACGGCTCTTACGCCGTTGCCAAGTATCTTCCAAGTGGTTGTAGCAAAAATGAAGCCTGCGAGAATGATAAGGAGCGCACCGAGGACAAGCAGGACGTTTATTGAGCTGACTTTATGCTTTTCGGGCTTCAGAAGCTCGGGCATTTCAGCTTTTTTCGGTTTTTCCTGCGGTTGCTGCGGTGAAGCAACTGTAAAGCTTTGTGGCTTTGCAGCACCCTGCAGAGGCTTATAGGAAGTATCATAATGCGGCGATGCCGTTTTTTCGGGTGTTGTTTGCTCTGCAAAGTTTTCTGCCTTTACAGCGTTTTCTTCCTCTTTCTTTGAATTTTTTGAGATATTCCACAGTTCCTCTCTCAGTTTGTTTATCTCAGACCTTAGCTTTGAATTGGTGAGTTTTGCTTCAATAAACAAAACTAAAAAGACGACTGTTGTTATAAAGAATAAAGCTGCCATTTTGTCACTCCTTTGCAGGTTTTGGAAATCAGGTTTTAAACATTATATCATATTTAAATTTTTTTGTAAAGATTTCCAAAACATAATTAAAGGAAATGCCGCACCAAGCCATTCAAATGACCTATGCGGTACTTTCTGAAATCAGTTATTCATTTTTGAATTTATTGCTTTTATCTTTCTTTTTATTGATAAATATTGAGCTATCCACACGATAACATAGATCAATACATAGATACCTATATAGCTGAGAACGCCTGCCAATGTATGCTCCATCCAGTTTGTGAAATATGCTATCGGAAGCAGCGCGGCCGCATAAATTGCAAAGCATATTCCGCTTTGTACGGCAATATTAAGCTCCTCGTTTTCCCATATAAGCGAGGCTGTCGCAAAGCCTACACCCATAATTCCGCAGAGCAAGGTTTGTACTGCACCTGCGGCGGCTTCGTTCCCGATAAGTGCTATAAACTCGGGAGCGCATATTATAAAATCCCCTTTTCCTACGATAAGCGAAATAAGGACACTGATTATCTGACCTAACACCTTTTTGATTTTGGAAACATAACGTCTTGAAACGTAAGTCACAGTTGAATCATTAAATACAACGCATATCGTTCCCACGAAGTTTAAATCAAAGCTTTTGACCTTTTTCAGATTAATTATCTCCGAATTCGATATTCGCACAAATTTTGAAGCTTCAAGGCGTTCTTCCATTTCGTAGATCCTCTGCCGAAGAACATATTCGCCGCTTTCTGTTTCAGCAAAGACCTTTCCGCCGCTTGAATAGATCCTGATTATCTCATCCTGTTCGATTATCCTTAGAACGCTGTCGCAAAAACCGGAAATCATCTGAGGCGTTTTCTCTGAAAGCTTCGATACCGCCGTGTTTACTTCATCTGTTATCCTATCGGTCATAATTACCGCTTTGGGTATTTTGTATTCAGGAGCAATTTTAATTTCTACATCCATGCTCTCACCTCCCATTTCATGATTATATTATAGCTCTTGACCCTTATGAATGCAACAGATTTCCGATAAGTGGTCATTTACGGAATTCAATCGGTAAAATATAGTTCAAAACGGTCTTGCGTTGTTCCTCATTCTTGACATTATTTTTTCAATATATTATAATAGTATAAAATAAAAGGAGGAGTAAAATGGTTGAAATTGTTGAAGTGACTGCCGAAAACAAGGCGGTTTTGAATAATCTTATGGAAAAATACTTATATGAATTCTCGCAATGGGAGAAGACCGATATCAACGAAAACGGCTTATATGATTATGAATATCTCGACTGCTATTTCACGGAGGAAAACCGCTATCCGTATTTTATCAAGTCGGACAGAAAGCTTGCAGGCTTTGCGCTGATAAGCGATTATCCCGAGGTTCCTGACGAGGAAACGGATTTTTGCCTTTCCGAGTTCTTTATTCTGTACAAATACCGCAGGAGCGGAGTTGGGCGCGAGGCGGTCGCTCAGATACTTGACAAACATCACGGAAAATGGCAGCTTAAACGTCATCCCCACAACACAGCTTCGGTTTATTTTTGGAATTCCGTCATTGATAGATACACTAACGGCAATTACAGGCTAATTGAAGCTTATCCGAACCGTGAGGTCGATTATGAAGACGGAACGCCTGCCGATGTTTTCTTTTTTGAAAATTAAAGCGAAAACATATTGACTATTTTCTATCTATCGTATATAATATATAGAAAGATATCAATTTGAGGTGAGTATATGGATACAAACGCAAGGAAAACAGCGGTCATTTTCAAGGCGTTCTGCGATGAAAACCGCATAAAGATACTGCGGCTTTTAAAAGGCGGCGAAAAATGCGCTTGTATGCTGCTTGAAGAGATGAACATCACGCAGCCAACCCTTTCGCACCACATGAAGATACTTTGCGACAGCGGAATCGTTATCGGGCGCAAAGAGGGAAAATGGATGCACTACTCTATTTCTGCGGACGGTATCGAGAAGGCGCAGGATTATCTTATTTCGCTAAAAAACGGCAAGGAGGAAAACAACAATGAATAAGGCAGACAGGGCTTTGGAGCTTTTTTCAAACAATTTCAACTGCTCGCAGGCGGTTTTTGCGGCGTTTGCGCCCGAACTCGGGATAGATGAAAAGCTTGCGCTGATGCTCGGAACTTCGTTCGGCGGCGGCGCAAGGAACGGTGAGATGTGCGGAGCGGTTTCGGGCGCGCTTATGGTTCTCGGGGCGAAATACGGTCACTATAACTCTTCCGATGACGAACAGAAAGGCCGTGCTTACGCCATTACATCGGAATTCACAAGGCGGTTCAAGGAAGCAAACGGCTCGCTCGTCTGCCGTGAACTGCTCGGATATGATCTTTCAAAGCCTGATGAAATGACTTGCATAAAGGAAAAAGGCTTGTTCGGAGAAATCTGCCCCAAAATGGTAAAAAGCGCAGTCGAGATACTTGAAAGCGTTCTTGCCGATTTCGAATAATACTTCAGCCGTGTGTTCACGGCTTGATAAACGCAAAACAGATAGACATATTTATATCTATATATAGAAAGAGGTTGATTTATGGAAACAATACAAAGCGCTTGGGACTTTTTCCAGAGCGAAATACTCGGTATGGCGTGGTTAAACAGACTTATCGGCTCGGCTTTGAACGCTCTCGGTCTTGATACGGGCGAAAAGCTTGGCGGCAGCGTTCGATTTTTCATCTATGATATGATAAAGATTATGGTGCTGCTCGGTGTGCTGATATTTGTTATTTCGTATATACAAAGCTACTTTCCGCCCGAACGCACTAAGAAGATACTCGGACGTTTTCACGGCATCGGGGCAAATATTATTGCCGCTCTGCTCGGGACGGTCACGCCGTTCTGCTCCTGCTCGTCCATACCGCTTTTTATGGGGTTCACGAGTGCAGGACTGCCGCTCGGAGTGACGTTTTCGTTCCTTATTTCCTCACCGATGGTGGATCTCGGCTCGCTTGTGCTGCTGATGAGCATTTTCGGCTGGAAGGTCGCGGTGATATATGTTGTTTTGGGTCTTGTCATTGCAGTTTCGGGCGGAACGCTTATCGAAAAGCTGCATCTTGAAGGTCAGGTCGAGGATTTTATCAGAAACGCCAAGGCGATAGACGTTCCGCAGGAGCAGCTGCATTTCAAAGCCCGTGCGAAATACGCTTTTGAACAGGTCTGCGAAACCGCAAAGAAGGTTTTCCTTTATGTACTTATAGGCGTGGGCATCGGCGCAGTCATTCACAACTGGATACCCGAAGAATTTATTGTGAAAATACTCGGCGACAACAACCCGTTCGGCGTTGTTTTGGCTGCAGTCGCCGGTGTTCCGATGTATGCGGATATTTTCGGAACGATACCTATTGCCGAAGCATTGCTTGCCAAAGGTGCGCTGCTCGGCGTAGTGCTGGCGTTCATGATGGCGGTCACTACCCTTTCGCTGCCGTCAATGATAATGCTGCGCAAGGCTGTAAAACCGAAGCTGCTCGGAATTTTTATTGCGATATGCACTATCGGGATAATAATTGTCGGATATTTCTTTAACGCTATACAAGGCTATATCATATAGGAGGAAAAAGTTATGTCATTGTTTGGATTTCTGAAAAAAACGGAAGAGAAAAAACGTCCTGCCGACAAGGCGCTTATCGCAAGGATAAAAAGCGTAAAGGTACTGGGCGCAGGCTGCAAAAACTGTCATATACAGTATGAAAATGTGAAGAAGGCGCTCGATGTCATGAGCGTACCCGTTGAAGCGGAGTATATCACCGATATGGCGAAGATCGCGGAATACGGCGTGATGAGCATGCCTGTTATCGTGGTGAATGAAAAGGTCGTATCTCAGGGCAGAGTTTTGAAGCCATCGGAGGTGGGAAAGCTGCTGACGGAGGTGAAATAACTTGAAGAAAGTCGCTTTTATATGTGTACACAACTCCTGCCGAAGTCAGATAGCTGAGGCTCTCGGCAAGCATTTTGCAAGTGATGTTTTTGAGAGTTTTTCGGCAGGAACACAAACCAAGCCGCAGATAAGCCCTGACGCTGTAAGGCTTATGAAAAAGCTGTATGGCATTGATATGGAGCAGACTCAGCACAGCAAAACTTTCGGTGATATCCCCTGCCCCGATATTGCGATATCAATGGGATGCGATGTTGGCTGTCCGTATATCGGCAGAGAGTTCGATGAAAACTGGGGTTTGCCCGACCCCACGGGTGAAAGCGATGAGGTTTTCATCGAGGTCATAGAGAAGATAAAGGACAATATTTTAAAGCTGAAAGAAAGGCTGTCCGCATAAATCTCGACTGCGATATTCGTATGATACGATATTTGGCTTTATTTTGAGTATGACCTAATAAATTTCCGAAAAATACTGGACAAGCGGATAATTATATGGTATAATATAATGTATTTAGTTGAATCATTTCATTGGAGGTTTATGATATTTATGGCTAATTTCAAAAAAATATCCGCTGCAGCAGTCTGCTCGGCTATGATTTTATCACTTTCTGCCTGCGGAAACAATATTGCAGGCCCCGACACTACTTACGGTGCTGTAATTGACGGCTACAAAGTGCCTGCAGGCGTTTTTATCGCAATGCAGATGAACGCTTATTATGACGCTGATTACTACACCGAGCCGACCGACGAAAATGCCGAGACCGAGGCTGTAACAACTACAGCTGCAACAGACGCTTCTTCTTCCGAAACAGAGGCTACGACTACAACTCCTTTCACCGACAAGGTTATTGAGGGCAAGCCTGTTCGCGAATGGATAAACGATGAAGCTACAAAGAGTATGCAGGAATTCGTTGCTATTGAAAACAAGTTTGATGAGCTTGGTCTTGCATTTGAGGACAACGAAAAGGAAAAAAATCAGATATATCTTGATTCTATTTGGGAATACTACGGCGAGAATTACGAAAACGCCGGCATCAGCGAGGATTCACAGCTTCTTATCATGCTCAACTCCACCAAGAAGAATTTGATTTTCGACCACTTCTATGCTGCAGGCGGAGAAAATGAGATATCCGAAGCTGATATCAAGGCTTATCTTAATGAAAACAACAAGCGCATAAACTACATTAAAATGGAACTTCGTGACGGTGAGGGCAACCTTCTCAAGTCCGAGGGCAAGGAAGAAATAAAGAAAATGGCTTTGGACTACATCGACCGCATCAACACCGGTGAAGATTTTGCAGCCGTAAGCCGTGAATACAGCGATTACTATGACAAGCTCGTTGCCGATGCAAAAGCTGCCGCTGCAGAAAGCACCGATACAGCCGATACCGCAACGACCGAAACAGCAAGCAGCTACACCGACAATGAGATCGTTGTTGAAAAAGACAGCAGCTATCCGTCCGAAGCTGTTGTAACAGAAAGCTTTAAATCCGATGTCGGCAGCGTTATTCTTGTTGAAGAAGATGAAGTTTACTACGTTGTAAAGGTGCTTGATCTCTACTCTGACGAGAGTTTTTACAGCGACAATGAAAACTATGTGCGCCACCAGCTCAAGGACGATGAATTTGATGAAATGATAGAAACATGGACTGCAGCACAGACCGTTGAAAGGAACGAAGCTGCATACAAGCGTTACAAGATCGAAAAATTCATGGAAAACTAAAAAAACTTAACGGCTTCACGAAAAATCGTGAAGCCGTTTTTTATGCGAAACAAAGCTTGTTCTTTTACATTCTCAAAGATAACCCCACTCTTCACACTCCACACTCCACACTCCACACTAAAAACGGTGTCCGAAATAAATTCGGACACCGTTTGTTTTTTTATTTTGCGCTGTATGCGTTTCTGAGTATCTCTTCAAGTTCTGCTGCAGAAGCAACTCTCGGATTGCCTGCGATATCACGGTCATCAAGCGCTTTTTGCGCCATGAACGGAACGCCGTTCAGGAAATTAGCCTCTGCACCTGCTGCTTCAAAGCTTGAGGGAGCGCCGACTTCCTTCGCAAGCTTTTAGATCGGAAGAGCACACGTCTGAACTCCAGTCACCGGCTATGATA
>CAMJES010000111.1 GCA_946404705.1 uncultured Ruminococcus sp.
ATATCATAGCCGGTGACTGGAGTTCAGACGTGTGCTCTTCCGATCTTACTCTCGGGTCGTCAAGCTTGCAGGCTGTCTGCGGAAGATACTGCTTTGAAACCGCAACAACACGCTCGTCAATTTCAACCATATCTATATGTTCAACGCTGTCATATCGGGTAAGCTCGCGCACGGTTCCGCCGTCGCCTGCGCCGATAACAAGGACGTTCTTTATATCGGGGTTCGCCGCCATGGGAACGTGAGTGATCATTTCGTGATAGATGAACTCGTCCTTTTCGGTGAGCATCATTATCCCGTCAAGCGTCAGGAACCTGCCGAATTCGGGACTTTCAAAAACGTCGATACGCTGAAACTCGCTCTGCTCGCTGCAAAGCTGCTTGTCTATCCTTACAGACATCTTAACGTCTTTCGTATGCATTTCGCTGTACCACAATTCCATTATTTTCATTCCTTTCCGTCTATTTGATATCCGATAACGGGCGGATATAGAATCCGCCACTACGTTTTTGGGTAGCAATTCGGAACGGGAAACCCGTCCCCTACATAATAATTCCGTTTTATGTGACAAATTTACAAATCAAAATAATTCCGAATTCCGAATTCCGAATTCCTAATTCCGAATTCATTTCATTACCTTTATCCTCTCCATATTCATATCCTCCGTACCCGTCATCGAGCAGCCGCGTTCCTTGGAATAACGGATATAAGCAAGGATATCCTTTGTGATAAGCTCACCGGGGGCAACAATGGGTATTCCCGGCGGATAGCACATTACAAACTCGCCGCTGACCCTGCCTGCGCTCTCCTCTATCGGGAGGGAAACCTGCTCGCCGTAGAAAGCCTCCTGCGGCGTTAAAACTACCTGCGGATTTATGTATTCGTGGTCGAGCATACCCGACTTGTCCTTGGAGAAACGGCGTTTTATCTCGGCAAGTGCGGCAACAAGGCGTTCGATATCCTTCCACATATCGCCTGCGGAAATATAAGCAAGTATATTGCCGATATCGCCGAATTCTATCTGTATATCATAGATATCACGGAGCTTGTCGTAAACTTCAATTCCTGCAAGACCGATATCACGGGTATGAACGGAAAGCTTTGTCATATCAAAATCGTAGATATCATCGCCATTGATAAGCGCATCGGAAAAGGCGCAGTAGCCGCCTATCTTACCTATCTCCTGACGGGCGTAGTTTGCGGTTTCGACTACCTTTTTTACGATGTTTTTTCCGTCAAGCGCAAGGTTTCTTCGTGAGATATCGAGCGAGGACAAGAGCAGATAGGAGGCGCTTGTCGTCTGGGTTATGTTTATAACAGCACGAACATGACCCTCCGTGACCTTTGCGTTCTCACCGACTAAAAGGAAGCTGCTCTGCGTGAGCGAGCCGCCCGACTTATGCATTGAAACTGCGGCAAGGTCTGCTCCTGCCGCCATTGCGGAAAGCGGCATACCCTCACCGAAATAGAAATGTGTGCCGTGCGCTTCGTCTACAAGGACAGCCATTCCGTGTGCGTGGGCAATCCGAACGATACTGCGCAGATTTGAGCATATACCGTAATATGTAGGATTGTTGACAAGGACGGCTTTAGCGTCGGGATTTGCCTTTATTGCGGCTTCAACGTCACGAACGCTCATTCCGAGGGGAATACCGAGCCGCTCATTAACACCGGGATTGACATAAACGGGAACTGCACCGCTTAAAATAAGGGCATTTATCGCGCTGCGGTGAACGTTTCGCGGCATGATTATCTTATCCCCTGCCTTGCAGACGGAGAGAACCATTGTCTGCACCGCGGAGGTCGTTCCGCCGACCATAAAGAAGCAATGCCTTGCTCCGAACGCTTCGGCAGCAAGCGTTTCAGCGTCCTTTATGACGGAAACGGGGTGGATAAGGTTATCGAGCGGCTTCATGGAATTGACATCGACCTCCATGCAGGTCTTGCCGAGGAATTCCGTGAGGGCAGGATTGCCCTTGCCGTGCTTATGACCGGGAACATCAAAGGGAACGACCCTTGCTTCGCGGTATTTCAAAAGCGCTTCGTATATTGGAGCGTTATGCTGATCCATTTTCATCAACACTTCTTTCTGCTTTTTTGCATTTGCGGCAGTACACCACCGCCGAGATTATCCAAACTATAATATTTATCACGGGAACTGCGGCAAAAAGGAACATACACATTAGCGCTTCGCCAAGTCCTGCGAACATCATTCCCGACGGAGTAAAGAAAAACTCATACCATATAAAATAGAGTATCGGTATCCAGCCGCTTATAACGCTGAAAATAACGGTTTTCTTATATCGGTCGAGATATTCCGTTTTATATCCCTTGAACGCCGAGCGGCAGAAGATTATAAGCAGAGCGCCGGGCAGTCCGAAAACTATTATAAAAAAAGAGTTGTCCTCGGGATAGGCGTTGCGTTCGGGTTCTCTTCTGTCGTATGTAATTTCGACTGTATCACCTATCGCATATTCATCTATATATCCAAAAATATCGTCTGTATATTGCTCGCCCTGTTTTGTTATATATTCCACATCATAGGCACGGAAATTCTGCTCGTTGTCGTTTTCGTCATAATAAAAGCAATGCTCCTCGACCCTTATATCATACACCGTACCGGTTGTTTTTTCGATAAAAAAGTTTTCATAGAGCTGATGAATAAGAAAGCCTGCGGCTATGACTGCGAGGGTAAGACCGATATTGAGGAATATTCGCTTGACGTTGATATGTTTCATATTTTAACCCCAAAAAGTAAAGGCGGAAGCGGCTCATTACCACTTCCGCCGCATATTACAGGCAACCGTTTTATTAATTCGGAATTCGGAATGCGGAATTCGGAATTATTTATGTTCTTCAAAATTACATAGAAAGCCCAAATTCCGTAGGGGCGGATTCCATATCCGCCCGCCGATTCGGTAATTTGAATATGCAAAATGCGTTAAATTTATTTCAAAGTGAAGTTCGACCCAAAATATTAATTCCAAATTCCGAATTCAAAATTCCGAATTTATTTAAAACACGTTTTGTCCGCTGAAAATCTCTATCATTTCACGGCGAAGAGCATCGTTTATCTCCAGTCTGCGCTTGGGCGCAAGCTCGTAGGTATCGGTATTGAAAAGATAATTCTGCAAGAATATCTCCTTTATCATCATCTTTGTATGGAAGATATTCGACTGGTATACGTTGACGTCAACTGCGTCATACTTTTCGAGCGTTTCTTTTGCGATATAGTCTTGAATAGAGGTGATATTATGGTCGATGAAGAGCTTTTTGCCCTGCTCGTCACGGGTAAAGCCTCTGACCTTATAATCTATGGTGATGATATCGGAGTCAAAGCTTCCGATAAGGTAGTTGAGCGATTTAAGCGGAGTTATCTTTCCGCAGGTGGAAACGTCGATATCCACTCTGAACGTTGTTATGGCGTTATCGGGGTGGAATTCGGGATAGGTATGCACGGTAAGGTGGCTTTTGTCAAGATGACCTGCTATGCTTTCCTTTTCTATCGTTGCGGACATTGTATTTCCGAGGTTGCAGGATTCGTCAATGCCTGCGCTGACGCGGTGTTCATCCGATATAAGGAGAGTTGCCGAAGCTCCCTGCGGTTCATAGTCCTGCTTTGAGATATTCAGCACCGTTGCGCCGATCATCTCCGTAACATCGCAGAGAATGCTTGTAAGTCGCTCGGAATTATACTGCTCGTTTATATAATTGATATAGTCCTTCTGCTCCCTCGGACTTTTTGCATAGCAAATATCGTAAATATTGAAGCTTAAAGTTTTAGTAAGATTATTAAATCCATAAAGCTTGAGCTTATTCTCCAACCCTATCCTCACGTTCCTTTCAGAATAATTCACATTAAATAATACGACAAAACCCACGGAATGTCAATAGATTTTAGCAAATTTCTTTGAAAACTTTCCGCAAATATTTCTATTCTCCCAAATGCTCCCAATTGCTCCCGAATGCTCGCGTTTTCTCACGCGGTAAATTTTGTACTGAACTAAAAAACTCCGCTTTCGAATAGGGAAAACGGAGTTTATGTAGCTTTAAGTTTCTTTTATGCTGTCGAGCAGAGCGGTGAGTTCGGGTATCTTGGGTTTGTCAAGCTTGAGCTTTCTGCCGTCCGTGAGGATAACGGAAGCGCCCTCGATGCGTTCAACAAAAGCGGAATTCACGCTTATATTCTTATGACAGAGGAAAAATCTGTCGCCAAGCCCCTCGGTAAACTCCGCAAAGGTCTGTGCAACGGGATAGCTTTTTCCCGTAGCGTGGACGATACAGCCGCGGAATTTCCCCTCGACATATACTATCTCGGAGGAGAATATTGTTATCGAGGTTTCGCCCGAAACGAAGCTTACGAGTTTATTCGTTTTAAGCTGGAAAATGAAGTCGTCAAGTGCTTTGTTAAGCACACCCGGCTCAACGGGCTTCGGTATAAAGCGGAAGGCGTTGACCTCAAACGCGTCATAGACGATCTCGCTGTAACCCGTGACGTAGATTATCGGGCAGCGGACGCCCTTTGCACGGAGTTTTTTGGCGACCTCGATTCCGTTGAGGATACCCATGCTGTAATCAAGGAAAATAAGGTCATATTTTATCTCGGAAATAAGAAGTTCCAATCCGTTTGAAAAGGTTCTGACAGACATATCTATCTCGTTGACGCGTGAATAATTGATAAGTTCAAGTTCAAGCGTTTTGCGGAAAGCAGCGTCATCATCGCATACTGCAATATTGATTTTTTCCATACAGACACCACCTTTTTTACATTTTTCTTCCATTTTGCTTATTTTAAGTATATCACGATACAAAAAGCTATTATTGTATTTTTTTTGAATATTCTATAAACCTCGCGAAAACGTTTTCGAAAAATTATTGTTTACTCTGTTTCGGTGTCGTCGGTTTTGTCAATTTTAAGTCCGATCTTGCTTATTGTACGCTCGTCGCCTTCAAGTACGGTGACGTTGAATATTCCGCTTGTGACGTTTGCGCCGACCGGAGGGATATATCCGAACAATTCGAGCGCCCAGCCGCCGACCGTATTGCTGTCGAACGAATCAACGTCTATGATATTTTCGGGAAGACCGAGCTTTTCAAGCATATCCCCGAGGCTGAGGTCTGCCTGTATCTCATACATATTCTCGCCGACCTTTACGATGCTCTGGACGACCTCGTCATTCTCGTCATAGATCTCACCGACAAGCTCTTCTATGATATCCTCCATTGTGATTATTCCGCTCGTTCCGCCGTAGTCATCCTTAACGACTGCGATGTGTATCTTTGAGCGCTGCATATCTACAAGCAGTTCGGATATAAGCTTGCTTTCGTGGACATAGAGCGCTTTCTGAACTATGCTTTCGACCGAAACGGGTTTTCCGCCGTTTTCTCCGAAAAGAAGTGCAAAAAAGTCCTTATCCGTAATAAATCCGATAATATTGTCAATGCTTTTTTCATAGACGGGCAGGCGTGAATAGCGCTCGTTTATGAACATATCGCGTATTTCGTCAATGCTGTCGGTGATATCGACTGCGCTGACCTTTACACGCGGAATGAGTATCTCCTCGCAGGTCGTATCGTCAAATTCAAGCGCGGAACGGACAAGTGTGCTTTCGTTCTTTTCAAGCACTCCCTCGTCCTCGATCTCGTCGATGATATATTTCAGCTCGTCTTCGGTAACGCTCGGGGCGTTTTCCTTCGGCTTGAACAGCTTTGAAGTAAGCTTTTGCAGCTGTAAAAACAGGAACGATATAGGGGTGAGCAGCCAGCAGATAAATCCGAGCAGTCCCGATGTTCCTTCGGCGTAGCTTTCGGAGTTCTGCTTTGCGATGGATTTCGGGAGTATCTCGCCGAACGTCAGCACAAGCACGGTGATCACCGCCGTGGAAACGGCAACGCCCGATGCGCCCATAAGGTTTGTGAAAACGATCGTTCCGAGCGATGACAGCAGGATATTGACAACGTTGTTTCCGACAAGGATAGACGTTATTGTTTTATCGAAATTTTCCGCAAGCTTAAGCGTTCTCTGCGCGCTTTTCTTGCCGTTTGCCGCCTCGTGCTTAAGGCGTATTTTGTTTACCGATGATATCGCAGTTTCCATTGACGAAAAAAGCGCGGAAAATGCGATGAGAATGATTATCGCCGTAATGGCGGCAGGGAGATTATCCAAAATGTTTTTTCCTTTCGTATAAAAATCGGTCTGTCCGACCGTTTTTGCATAAATTTTTCCAATGTAAATATAACATAACACCGTGGAAAAATCAAGACTTTTTCACATTTTATGGCTTTATTAACATAAATTTATTGTTTATGAAAGCTTTATTTTACATTTATGTGGTAAAATTATTTAATTCGGGATCAGGAATTCGGAACGCGGAATTTATATGTTCCGAAAAAATCCGCAAATCGTAGGGGCGAATTCCATATCCGCCCGTTAATATCCGTTTTTCATAAGACGAGTTTTCAATTCCGAATTTACGAGGATTTTATGTTTAATTCGGATAAATTTGGATTATTCAAAAATTCCGAATTCCGAATTTAGAATTCCGCATTATTTAATGCAGGGGGATTTGACAGAATGTTTGAGAAATTTATTCACAAGATAGTCGGGATATTTCCCGAATGTTTGCAGAAGCTTTATTACAAATATGAAGCTGCGCTGCTCTATATTTTCTTTGGCGGACTTACAACGCTCGTTTCGGTCGGAACGCAGTTTATCGCTTACGCGCTCGGCGCTTCCACGGCGGCGGCAACTTCGATTTCGTGGATAATTGCGGTGATGTTTGCGTTTTTCTCCAACAAGCTGTGGGTATTCGGCAGCAAGAGCTTTGAAAAAAAGCTTTTCTTACGCGAGTTTTTTTCATTTATCGGAGCAAGGCTGCTCTCGTTCCTGCTTGAACTCGGCTTTATGCTGCTTACGGTGGACGTTCTGCTTTGGAACAAATATATAATGAAGCTGATAGCGCAGGTCTTTGTGCTTGTGCTTAACTATATTTTCAGCAGGTTCTTTATTTTCAAAAAGAAAAAAGAAAAGGAAGTGGATTGATTAGATCGGAAGAGCGTCGTGTAGGGAAAGAGTGTAGATCTCGGTGGTC
>CAMJES010000112.1 GCA_946404705.1 uncultured Ruminococcus sp.
AAATCCGCCTTATCAGTTATCAGACGGAGGAAATGGCGCAAGTGCATCTCCGATATATCAATTTTTTATTGATAAGGCAAAGAAATTAAATCCACGATTTATTACAATGATAATACCTTCACGATGGTTTGCAGGTGGAAAAGGTCTTGATGATTTTAGAAAAAATATGCTTGAAGATAAGAGAATTGTAAAAATCGTTGACTATGTTAATGCCAAAGATTGTTTCAGCGGGATTAGTTTGGGTGGAGGTGTATGTTATTTTCTATGGGATCGAGATAATCCCAAACCTTGTGAGTTTACAAATATACACGACGGAATTGAGTCAACAAGTATAAGAAATTTATCTGAATTTTCTGTATTTGTGAGATACAATGAAGCTGTCTCCATTATACATAAAATCAAAGCTTTTAAAGAGCCGACAGTTTCGGAAGTAATAGGTTCAAGAAATCCATTCGGATTTTCTTCTTCTGCACGAGGAACAGACACACCAAAAGAATGTATGTTATATTCGAGTGGAGGAACAGGCTATATTCCCAAAGAGCAAATTATACAAGGTCAGAATATGATAAATGAATATAAGGTCATAATAAGTAAAGTAACAAGCGAACATGCAGGTGAATCCGATAAAAGCGGTATGTTTACAGTTGTATCTACAACAAAAGTTTTATTGCCAAACGAAGTATGCACGGATTCATATTTGATTGCATATCATTCAGAATCAAAGGAAAAGACCGTTAATTTTGCTGAATATATCTGTACAAAATTTTTTAGATTTTTACTGTTACAAGCTGTATCTTCAATAAATCTTTCAAAAGACAAATTTCAATTTATACCTATGCAGGATTATAATATCTTATGGACAGATGAGATGTTATATAAAAAATATAATCTATCAGATAATGAGATTGAATTTATAGAAAACATGATAAAATCAAAATCGTTAGGCGGTGATAACAATGCCTGATTACGAATATTTCAAACAGCGTCCTTCGGTCAATCCCACCATATACGCATACTGCCTTGAAGGCGTTGAATCCCACAAAGGCTGCATAAAAGTCGGCTATACCGACCGTGATGCCGATACCCGTATCAGAGAGCAGCTCCACACAAGTGCCGTTCCCTATAAAATTCTTTACACCGAATCGGCAATGTGTCCCGACGGTTCCTGCTTTACCGACCACGATGTTCACGCTATTCTGAAAAGAAACGGTTTCAGACAGCTCAACGAGAGCGAGGACAGAAACGAATGGTTTTTCTGCACCGTAAATGATGTCCGTGCCGCAATAAATGAGCTGAAAAACGGAGAAACATTCAACAATGTGCGAACCGAAAATTTCAAAATGCGCCCCGAACAGACAAGAGCCGTAATGCGAACTATGGAGTATTACGACAGCGCACGCAAGGACGATTCCACAAGAGCGCCAAAGTTCCTGTGGAATGCAAAAATGCGTTTCGGCAAGACATTTGCGGCATATCAGCTGTGCAAAAAGATGAATTTTAAGCGTATCCTTGTGCTGACCTTCAAGCCAGCCGTTGAATCCGCATGGCACGAAGATTTACAGACCCATGTTGATTTTGAAGACTGGCAGTTCATCTCCAACAAGGACGCAAAGAACAATAATATTGACATTGACCGTGCTTTCAGAAATGCGGATAAATCAAAGCCTATTGTTGTTTTCGGTTCGTTTCAGGACTTGCTCGGCACAAATGAAAACGGCGGTATCAAGGCGAAAAATGAGTTTATACATACCGAAGTTTGGGATATAGTTATCTTTGACGAATATCATTTCGGCGCATGGCGTGAGAATGCTAAAAAGCTCTTTGAAAATCCCGATGAAGAAGCCGATGCGGATTTTGATTTAGAGAAATATCAGACGGAAGAAGCGGGAAACGCATATAACGAAACATTTCTGCCCATTTCCACAAGCTATTATCTCTATCTGTCGGGAACGCCTTTCCGTGCTATTAACAGCGGTGAATTTATCGAGGAGCAGATATTCAACTGGACATATTCCGATGAACAGCGTGAAAAATATGCGTGGGTAGGTGCAAACAATCCATATATTTCCCTGCCCCGAATGGTTATGATGACATACAAAATGCCCGACGAAATTCGTCAGGTAGCATTGCAGGGTGAATTTGACGAGTTTGATCTGAACGTTTTCTTCTCCGCAAAAGGCAAGGGCGAAGAAGCAAGATTTGTATATGAAAATGAGGTTCAGAAGTGGCTTGATCTTATCAGAGGACAGCATCTGCCCACAAATATTGATGATTTGAAAATGCAGGCAAAGAAAGATGAACGTCCGCCTATGCCGTTTTCAGATGTACGTCTGCTGAATGTGCTGTCACATACAATCTGGTTTCTGCCGAACG
The DNA here is from genome assembly GCA_946404705.1 of uncultured Ruminococcus sp. Taxonomy (GTDB): domain Bacteria; phylum Bacillota; class Clostridia; order Oscillospirales; family Ruminococcaceae; genus UMGS363. The sequence goes on from CAMJES010000112.1 coordinate 2,374, forward strand.
TGTCCTCCTGCTTTGCAATGTACAATATTTTGCAGCAAAAGCAGAACACCTTTTATCACGATTACAAGATAAATGTCTGTGCAGGCACAAAAGCAGGAATCGGACTTGATGCGGTCAAGCCCGTTATCAGCTCTATGGGAAATCCTCTTGAAACAAAAACCATAACGCTGACCTGCGGCAAGCTGACTACCGGTATCACCGTGAAGCCGTGGACAGGCATATTTATGCTCCGAAATCTGAAAAGCCCCGAAACATATTTCCAGGCGGCATTCAGAGTGCAGTCCCCGTGGACGGTGAAAAACGACAAGGGCGAAACGGAAATAATGAAGCAGGAGTGTTATGTTTTTGACTTTGCCCTTGACAGAGCGCTGCGGCAAATCTCCGATTATTCCTGCCGACTGAATGTTGATGAAACCGACCCCGAAAAGAAGGTTTCCGAGTTTATCAGTTTTCTGCCTGTGCTTGCATACGACGGTTCAAGTATGAAGGCGATAAATGCGCAGGACGTGCTGGATATTGCAATGGCAGGCACATCTGCGACACTCCTTGCCCGCCGTTGGGAATCTGCACTGCTTGTCAATGTGGATAATGACACTCTGAAACGCCTTACCGAGAACAAGGAAGCACTTGACGCACTTATGCGTATTGAAGGTTTCCGAAGTCTGAATTCCGACATTGAAACAATAATAAACAAGTCCGAAGCTGTGAAAAAAGCCAAAAAGGAAGATGACGAACAGCTCACTCCAAAGGAGAAAAAACAGCTCACCGAGGACGAAAAAGAAAGCAAATCCCTCCGCAAACAGATACAGGAAAAGCTTATCAAATTTGCGACTCGTGTGCCAATATTTATGTATCTGACAGACGAACGTGAGAAGTGCTTGAAGGACGTTATCACCGAAATTTCTCCGCAGCTTTTCAAAAAGGTAACGGGACTGAATGTCAAGGATTTTGAAATGCTCTGCACAATGGGACTTTTTAATTCAAATCTGATGAATCAGGCAATATATCAGTTCAAACGATATGAGGATGCAAGCCTTGTTTATACGGGCATTGACGCTCACGATGAGGACGAGATCGGCGGTTGGGATACGTCAATACGCAGGGAAGAATACAACCGTCTGTTCTACAATCAGCAGGCAAGTATGGCTGCCGTTGCACCTGAAGAGGAGGACATACCCGATATTCCGGTTAAGCCTGCTCCGAAGCCAACGCCGACAGCTGCAAAGCCGCAGTCCGTTACGGCACAGTTCGGCTTTAAATCCCCCGAACCCGAAAAGCCGAAGCCTATGGCATCAAAAAAGGAGCCTGAAATCAAGGCTCCCAAGGTTATTGTGGGTATGAAGGTTTATCACAAGGTGTTCAAGGACGGTACTGTTGTTAAGTTTGACGGAAAGTTTGTAACTGTTAAGTTTGGAATTGGAGAAAAGAAATTCCAGTATCCGATCGGGTTTACCGGGGGATTTCTTGAAATCATATAAATATTACGGTCATATTCACTTTAGCAATATGGCCGTTTTGGTTTTCTCAGCAACAGCTGTCCGATTTTTTGGACTGTGATTCTGTAATATTTAAAAAAACTTGTAATATAGGGACTTCTATGATATACTATTCCAAAACAGAATAAACAGTCACGTTTTTTCAATTTAAAAAATTGAAAGGAGAGCATTATATGAAATGTAAGGAAATCACATTCAGAGCGTTTTATAATAATTTTTCTGCTATTGATCTATCCGAAAACTTTAAAGAAGCAGTAAAGGACTGGCCTGATTCGGATAAGGCAAATTGTCTGCTTACATATGGATATATTGATGTTGAGGCAGGCATGACACTTGAAGTCGTGGCATGCGGAGTTAAGCAAGGTGATTCATTTCAGTTTTTTGATTCTTCAAAGAATACTCGTTTCTTTATTCGTATAGGCGGCGCTGCTGAATGTGAAGCATACTTTCTCGAGGATCCGAAAGGAACCCTTGCAAACAGATATAAGAATAAGCTGGATATACTTCAAAATTATAAAGCCGACGAAGGCAAAGAGAAAACGCGTGAGCTTGTTTTTCTCGACAGCTGCCGACATGAACACTATCCCGATGATATAAAGGTAAGGCTTATAAGAGAAGGATTTGGTGTGGAAATATGCTGGGCAAGACTGTTTGACATTTGCGATAATTGGCTCATGGCAACACTTCTGAATGAACCGAATCAACCATTTGGCTATCATATTGGTGATAAAATTGCAGTATTCGTACACGAAACCGAAGATAAAGAGATCATCTGTTATTCCGATATGAACCCTTCACGAAAGCTTACACAAAAAGATCTTGAAGGCGGCGAGCTTCTAAAAGAAGCCATTTCCGTATTCAATGGTGAACGCACCGAAGAACATATAATTGATGTATGGGAATTTCTGCGTGACAGCTTTGTTTGGATCCCCTGCAATGCAATAATAGGCGAAGAAGACCAGAAAAAGATAGAAGAAATAGCTTCCTCTCCCGATGCGATCGGGTCTATATTTACCAGTTCAGATGATATTCGCTTTGTTCCTGATATTCTGCAAAACGGAGATAATTTTTTCTTCCCTGTATTTACAAGTGCTGATGAAATGGGCGAATATGGGAACCATTTTTCAAAAGTTGAAAAACATTTTCTTGAAGCACTTACATTGGCGGCAAATAACGAAAAAGACGTCGTCGGAATTGTCGTAAATGCGTTCAGCGAGCCATTTATCGTTGAAAAAGAGATCTTTGATATTATCGAAAATATGAAATCAAGGATAGTTGAATAAAACAGGAGCTGATATTATGAGTTTTGAAGAGATCATGCAGGAAATTACAAGCGGGCTTACGGGTGACTCCGAAAAAGACCTTGCCTATCTGAAGGAACAGGCAGAAAAGTATAAAGATCATGAAATGTCCAAAGAAATACTTCGTGCATGCGGAAGGCTAATGTATGAACATCTCCCCGATGATAAAAAAGCTGATATCGGTCAGTATATAAATAATGATGTGGAATCGTGGTATTCCATTCTTGAGGAAGCAAGATTCAATCATTTTCAGAATAACAAGGAGAAAGCGCTTGCACTGATAGAATCCCTTGTGAAACGTATCGAAGATATGACCGATTCGGGAATGTTTGCAAATGATGCGGTCAGCGAGTATTATTGCTTTAATGGCCCTATGGAAACCACCTTGTATTTTGTAAATACGGGTGTTCAGAAAACATTGCGTGCGCCCGACAGATTTCCTTTTGCAACCGTCTACCTCTTTTATGGAAGTCTGCTTATTGACTTTGACCGTATTGATGATGCACAGGCTGCACTTAAAAAGGCTGTAAGATGGAATCCTGCAAATGCAGAAATATCCTTTGAATATGCCGAAACTTATAAAATGAAGGGAGAATTCGAAGATTATTTCAAGCTCTCTCTTGATATTTTTAAATATGCTTATACCCCCCAAGATCTGGCGCGCTGTTATAGAAACATCGGCTTCTATTTTATCGAAAAGAAGCTGTGGCAGGAAGCAATGGGATGCTATATTTTAAGCCTTCAGTTTGAAGGAGATTCTAAAAATGCACAATCTGAACTTTATTACATAAATCAGATGACCAACGGAAAAGTCAAAGAACCGAGTATTGATTTCATCAAAGCCACGGCAGAAAAATACGGATTCCCCGTAGGTGCGGATAACAATGTTCTCGGCGTTGCATTTACACTTGGAAAAGAATTTGCCGAGCAGAATAATTTCGCAGGAGCAAAGCATTTCTTTGGGATAGTTTATGAGCTTACAAACGACGAAGATATAAAGAATATGATCACTGCACTTCCCGATTCGAACGATAAATAAGCTATTATCAAAATAACATCCGGGTAAAATGACCTGACGTAACATTTTACCCGGATGAAATACTTAATCTACATTTTCCTCTTCCCGAATATCATTATTCAGCACATTTATCATTCGCTGCTTTACATCATCAACTGCTTCATAATCAAGGATATTTCTGATATGGTCAGCCAACTCAACGGATATTTCATCAATTGGCTTAGAAGTTTTCTTCATCCATGATTCAATAACACGTAATGCCATATTCCTTGTTCTTGTCACAGATGCAAGAAGTGCAGCCTTCACAAGAGGAATATCTGCACCGACCTTTTCACCAAGAGCCTGTAATATAAGCTCTGCAGCATCGGGGCCCTGATACAGTCCTTCGGGGAATAGCCTGTTACTGCTGCCAGAGGCAAGCTTATCAAGGTCAATTGCCTTATTCATCATTTCATATATTTCATCGGCACGGTAGTCATCAAGGATAAGCATTGAAGCCCACCACGCATTTTCCAGGCAGTCCTTGCAAACCACTTCATACGCATAAGGCTGATACTCAAATCCAAGCTCACGAGCCATTTGAAAGCATTGGTGCTTTTCAAGAGCTGATTTCATTTTAGCAGAAAAGCTTTCACTTTCCAATATCTGCTTTATCTCATCATAAAACTCTGCACATTTATTATCGCTGCCCTCGCAGTAATTCATCAAATCAAATAGTCCACGATAATCGGAAGCCTCAAGATCGTTTCTTTTCTTTGAAGCATTCAGAAATTCCCTGAAAAGCTCAGATCGGAAGAGCGTCGTGTAGGGAAAGAGTGTAGATCTCGGTGG
>CAMJES010000113.1 GCA_946404705.1 uncultured Ruminococcus sp.
AAAATCAATACATAATGGTAAAATTAACATAGAAAATTATGTTCAGAAAAAGGGGGAGAGCCGATGAAAAACAGAATATATATTATATCGGCACTCCTGCTTTGCATTGCAGTCCTGTCAGCCTGCGCAAACGGAGCAAGTGACGGCACAGAAACGGAAAAGCTGACTCAAACAACATCGGTAACATCGGTTTCAGAATATGAAGCGCCCGAAATGACGACTTCTTCCGTTCAGATCTCCGAAACAGCTTCGCAGACCGCTCCCGAACTGTCAGATACATCGGAAACGCCTGCCGAAACCGCCTTTTCGGAAGCTTCGCCCGATGAAACAACCGATACCGAAGCTGCCGCAGCGACTGTAACTCCCGAAACATCGGCAGAAATGACTGCCGATACAACAACCGCCAAGACTGAACCCCTTGAAACGGAAATAATATCGTCCGTTACCGAAAAAATATCTACCTCCGCTCCCAAAAAGACGAATACAAAACCGTTTGAGTTAAAGCTGCCATCGGCAAGCGGAAAGAAAACAGCGGAAAAGGGCAGCGCGCTTATTGATTACAGCAATGCCGAGGACGGATATATCGCTGCAGCTTACAGCGGAAAAAGCGAAAAGGCAAAGCTGCGTGTGATATGCGGAAAAACACAGTATGACCACGACCTTGCTTCGGACGGCTCGACCGAGTTCTTTCCGCTTATGGGAAGCGGAAGCTATACGGTGAGAGTGTATGAACAGGTTTCGGGAAAAAGCTATTCGCTTGCTGTCGAGGCTGTGTTTGACGTAAAAATAAAAAGCGAAACGGATATGTATCTTTATCCCAATAAATATTCGGATTTTGACAAGAATTCCGACTGCGTGAAAAAGGCTTCGCAGCTTTGCTCGGACAAAAGCGGAACGGTCGAAAAGATCGCGGCTATCTTTGAATATGTTTCCGAAAATATCACATACGACAAGGAGCTTGCCCAGAAGGTCACAAACGGTCTTACCGGATATATCCCCGACCCCGACAGAACGCTGAAAAACGGCAAGGGAATATGCTTCGACTATTCCTCGCTGATGACGGCAATGTGCCGCTCGCAGGGAATTCCGGCGAGAATCGTTGTCGGATATGCAAAGGAGAACATCTACCACGCGTGGAACGAGATATACACCGAAGAAACAGGCTGGATAACCCCCGAGCTTTATCTAAAAAACAAGGGCTTCAACATTGCCGACGCGACATTTTATTCGGGCAAAAAGGACAAAGCGAAGATAGGAGAGTATATCTCCGACAGCAGCAACTATTCGGCTTTATACCGTTATTGATACAGAAAGGAAAGCAGCATGAAACAGAAACCGCTTACAAATGAAGAAGTGTCATATTTCTGCGAGCAGCTTGGAATGATAATCGAAGCAGGCATCCCTCTTGCAGATGGACTGGAAACGCTTGCGGAGGAAGCTGACGACCAAAGGTTGAAAGAAATATCCGGTCAGCTTTACAACGCTATGGACGAGGACACCACCCTTGCGGCAGCTATGGAAAAGACGGGCTTTTTCCCCGATTATGCAGTCAAGACCGTGAAGATAGGTCTTGTTACGGGACGGCTTGAAACGACTTTAAAGGGACTTGCGGAATACTATGAAAAGCGCGCAGATATCCGCAGCACAGTTAAAAGTGCATTCTCGCACCCCTTGCTGCTGCTCGCGATGATGACGGTCGTTGTAATAATCATGGTCGTAAAGATAATACCTATGTTCAAGGATATATTTTTCCGCTTTGACGAAACCGCCGCTGCGGCTGCCGAGAGCAGCGTTGATTTTGCGTATAAGCTCGGAATCGGACTTATGGCGGTGCTTGCGGCTGTGCTTGTTATCGCAGCGGTGATAGCGGTGCTTTCTGCAGTTCCGAAAACAAGGCGTATGCTCTCAAATACAGGCGCGAATTTTATCTTTACAAGAGGTATTTCCGAGGCTATTGCAATGGCTGATATCACAAGCGCAATGAGCATGATGGCGGAATGCGGAATCTCCCCCGAGGAAACGCTTGAACTTGCAAAGGGACTTACGAACAACAAGCGTATTGAGGCAAGGCTTTGTGAGTGTGAAAAGCTTGTGCTTGACGGTGAGGGCTTCGCGGATTCTATCCGCAAGTCAAAGCTTATGAATTCGATGGACGCACATTCGCTGCGTTCTGCATACAAGGCAGGAACGTTCGATACCGCGTGGCGAAAGATAAGCGAGCGCTGCCAAAATGAGTGCGATCGCAGGATATACGGCGCAGTTTCGCTTATCGAACCTGTTATTATCGGCGTTATCGCGGTTATCATCGGTGCGCTGCTGCTTGCGGTAATGCTGCCGATGACGGATATCATCTCAACGCTTGGATAAACGGAAGGGCGGTTTTATGAAGAAAAACAGAGTATCGGACAGGACAATGCTGCTTTCCGCTATGCTGTTCATACTTATAATAGTATGGTTCCTTGTTTCGGTCGGAAATACCGACAAGGCTGCGCGTGAAAAGCAGTGCAGCTCGGTCGAGAGCGAGATATTGAACGGTGCGGTGCTTTGCTATTCAATTGAGGGCGAGTATCCGCCGAGCCTTTCATATCTTGAAGAAAACTACGGAATAAAGATAAACAGCGATAAATACATTGTCGGATATGATTATTTCGGGGCAAATATCCGCCCGACAGTCACGGTCATAGAAAGGGAATAGGCTTATGATTAGACCACAGACAAAACGGGTCGCGGAAACGGTCGGCTCGGCGGCAAGCATGACGCTGTTCCTGATTTTTGCCGTATGCTGCTTGATAATGATAACCGTTGCGGCTTCGGCTTATGAGCGCATAAACGGCAGCTATGAGGCGGTTTTCAATTCAACTGCGGCGGTGAGGTACGTTTCAAACAAGCTTCACGCCTGCGACAGCGCCGAGCTTATCTCGGAAAAAGAACTGCTTATAAAAAATGACGGCTTTTCTACGCTTATATACGAGCAGGACGGAACGCTTTACGAACGTCTTTTCCCTTCGGATGCCGAGATTAAAGCCGAAAGCGGCGAGCAGCTTTTTTCTGTCGGCAGCTTTTCCGTAAAGACGGACGGTGAGTGCTTCGTCATAAGCGTGAGCGGCACAGATGGTGAGAGCTTTGAAACGCTTTGCAGAGTTAAATGAACTATTGACGAAAAGGAGTGCCGGTATGAGCGGCGGTATAAAGAAAAAATCGCAGAGCGGTTTTACCGGTCTGTTTTACATTGAAATGATAATCGTTTTGTTCTTTTTCATGATAGCTTCGACCGTAATACTGAATGCGTTCGTTGCGGCTGATGATATCTCAAAGGAGAGCGGCGTTCTTGAACGCATGAGCTTCTGCGGTCAGACTGCGGCGGAAAGCTTTGCGGTTTCGGGCGACGCTTCCGAAGCGGTGAACAAAGCATTCGGAACATCTCTCGGAGAGGAAAGCTTTGCGGTCATTTCACTTAACGAAAAATGCGAATGCACCGCTGACGGCGCTTATGAAGCGGTCGTAAGGGTTTTTGAGGAGGAAAATGTTCCCGTACTGGATATACGCTTTCAAAACAAAAACGGCGAGCAGGTATACTCTATCCGCTGTGCAGGGCTTTCGGAGGCGTTTTTATGATGGATAAGACTAAACACAAGCTTCCGAGCGGCATCGGAACGGGTTATCTCTCGATAATGATGATATTTGTCGTGCTGACATTGGCTCTGCTTGCGGCGCTGTCACTTTCGGCGGCAAAAAACGAGCATAAATACAGCCTTAAAGCCGCAGAATACACCGCCGACTACTATGAAGCCGACCTGAAAGCCAAGCAGACGGCGGCAAGGCTCAAAACCGAGGCGGACAGCTTTTTCAGCTGCACCGAACCCGAGTTTCTGGAGGTTCTTGACGCTGAGGAAGGTCTTGAATATACTATCGTTCCCGAGGGGATAGAGATTAGCTACAAAACGCCTGTCAATGAAAGGCAGGATATACTGACGACTATCCGTATGCATGACGGCGTATGTGAGATATTAAGCAGCAGAACTGTTCCATCGGGAGAGGAAAGCGTTACGGACGGTTTCACGCTCTGGAGCGGCGATTTTGATTAAAAGGAGCTTTAAAATGGATATAGAAAAGGTTTTGATAGATGCAGTCGGAAAGAACGCTTCGGATATTTTCCTTGTTTCGGGCGCAGCACTTGCGTTCAAGATAGATGGAAAGGTAGTTTCCGCAGGCGGAGATCCGCTTATGCCGGACGATACCAAGGAAGCGGTAATGCAGATTTTTTCGCTTGCGCATATTGACATCAACAGTCCGGACGATCTGAAAAACGATATGGATTTTTCCTTCTCGATAAAAGGCACGGGACGTTTCAGAGCAAATATCTATCATCAGAGAGGTTCTTTTTCGGCAGTTCTGCGCTGCGTTCCGTTTGAACTTCCCGACGCTTCAAAGCTGCATATCCCCGACAGCGTAATGAACCTTACCGATAACAAAAGCGGCATAGTTCTTGTCACGGGCGCCGCAGGCAACGGAAAATCTACGACTCTTTCCTGCATGATAGACAGGATAAACTCGACCTCTTCGGGGCATATAATCACTATCGAAGACCCGATTGAGTTCCTGCATAGGCATAAGAAGTGTATCATCAGCCAGCGAGAGATAGGCATTGACACCGACAGCTATGTAAATGCGCTTCGTGCTGCTCTTCGTCAGGCGCCGAGTGTTATCCTTGTCGGAGAGATGCGCGATTTTGAAACGATAAACATTGCGATGACCGCCGCCGAAACGGGTCAGCTCGTGCTTTCAACGCTCCACACGAACGGCGCGGCAAACACTATCGACCGAATTATAGACGTTTTTCCAACTAATCAGCAGCATCAGATTCGCATACAGCTTTCAATGGTGCTTCGCGCGGTCGTTACGCAGCAGCTTGTGCCTTCCGTGAGCGGAGAGCTTGTCCCTGCGTTCGAGATAATGAACGTCAACAGCGCTATAAGGACAATGATCCGTGAGCAGAAAACGCACCAGATTGATACCGTTCTCCAGTCTGAACCCGGAATGTGTACAATGGACAGCTCACTTATGAAGCTTTTCAATGAGGGCATCATAACCGCCGAAACGGCTGTGGAGTATGCTTTTAATCAGGAATCTATGTCAAAAAGAGTGCGAAGATGATTTGTTAATTCAATATAATAATTAATATTTCTTAAATATTTTTAGTGAAAATGCTTGACAATGAATTTATTAAATGTTAAAATTAATTAAGCATAAATTCGGCTGTTATTTCAGGGGAACGGCTGATATTGATAGATGAATCGTTTGTTGAACTTATTGGGGAGGTATTATATATGCCCGCAGATAATAATTCAAAAAGAAAAGCGATAATGAGATCGGTGGCTTCGCTTGCTTTTGCGGCAAGTATGTTTGTCGGTACTTCTGCAGCACAGACAAATGCTGTTCAGGCCGATGATGTTACCGGAGATTCCTCTTATCACGAAAACAGCAACAGCGATGGTATCGGCGAGGTCACAGACGGTGATTACGATAAGAATAACGATACCACAAGAGATGTACATACAAACGAAGATGCCGAACTTAGTTTAGCTTCGGCTGCGGCAGCCGCTTCTTCATTGGGCGACGCAGGCGAATATAATGTCTTCGTAAAGGGTAACTATACAAACAACCACGGAAATGTTGATATCGGCTATGGCAGCTCAAAAGGCAATATCGCTGTCGGCGGAAACGTTACGCTGAACGGCGGAAGCGGTAATTGCAGCGCAGGATCTGCGGTTGTCGGCGGAGCTGTGAACGGTTCGTTTGACAACGGTTATTCCGACAATTCGGATAATGCTGTCGATTTTGACGCAACGTTCAAAACGCTGGAGCAGACTTCAAGAAGCCTTGCGGAAGTAACTCCGAACGGAACCGTAGAGCTTGGCGGCTGGACTTCCGAGATAGTATTCAAAGGCAATGACCACGAATTAAATGTTTTTACGCTTACTGTTGACGAATTCAATGCGCTCCGCGGCGACAATCAGCAGCTTTGCTTCAATTTTGACGTTCCGGAAAATTCAATGTGCATTGTAAACATTATCGGTGAGGGCAGTATCAGCCTTAACAATAATGCCCAGTCACATATAAGCGGAGCTACTATTACCAACGGAACTGCCAACAACAAGGATATTATTTTTAATGTTCCCGATGCAGAACATGTCGAGATCGGACGCAGTATGGGTTCGCTTATTGCAGTAAATGCCGATGTTACAAACGGTTCAAACGGCGCAGGCGACCACTTTGAGGGTACGCTCATCTGCAAGAATTACGAAGGCTATAATGAATTCGGCGCAACACCCGTTGACGAAGAAAACGTGAATACAATAGTTCCGCCTTCTTCCACAGAAGACGAGGACAACAGCGATAATAATGACGGTGAAGAAGAAAACACCGACGATAATGACGGCGGAGATACTGACGGCGACGAAGATAACGGCGGAGAAGAAGACAACACCGAAGATAGTGACGGCGATGAAGATAACGGCGGTGAAGAAGGCAATTCCGGCAATAATGATAACACTCCCGATGTACCGACAACACCGGACACTCCGACAACGCCCGATACACCGACAACACCTGACACTCCGACAACACCCGATGTTCCTACAACACCGGATGTTCCTACAACGCCCGATGTTCCGACAACACCGGACACTCCGACAACACCGGACGTTCCGACAACACCGGATGTACCGACAACACCCGATGTTCCGACAACACCGGATGTTCCTACAACACCGGACACTCCGACAACACCGGACACTCCGACAGCGCCGGATGTACCGACAACACCCGACGTTCCAACAACACCGGATGTTCCCACAACACCGGACACTCCGACAACACCGGACACTCCGACAACACCCGATATTCCTACAACACCGGATGTACCGACAACACCCGATGTTCCTACAACACCGGATGTTCCAACAACACCGGACACTCCGACAACACCGGACACTCCGACAACACCCGATATTCCTA
>CAMJES010000114.1 GCA_946404705.1 uncultured Ruminococcus sp.
CCACCGAGATCTACACTCTTTCCCTACACGACGCTCTTCCGATCTCAACTATGAACCGCTTCTAAGGAATCGCTGATATTGCTGCAGCAAATACATTTCTGCCGTTTTGGGAAATGTACTCAAAGGCGTAAACTTGTACGTTTTGCAAAACGGTGAAACGGACGCTTTGCTTTGATCGGCATATCCCTAATAAAAAGTATACAATAAAGTTCTGCCGGAGAGGTATTTACGGTATAAACGTTTTCGCTAAAAAAATCGTTTCTCCGGCAAAACTTATATGCATTTTACCGAGAGTATAGTAAAACGTTTGCGTTTATTAATAATTTAGTCAAAATGTCAAAAAACAATCACAATATTAGTGATAAAAAGAAAATTTACACAAATTCACTTTTTTAGTGGGAAAATATTATAAAATCTATTGACAAAAAAGTATTGACGATATATAATAAGGATAGTAAGAAACCACCTACCAATTAAAATGTAGGCGCAACTTATTAGGAGGAGATCCCAATGGATAGTAATACAAACTGCGGTAAGTCCTCCGCAACCAAAAAGCTGAAGGGCTTTACGCTTGTTGAGCTTCTGATCGTAATTGCGATAATTTCGATTCTTGCCGGTATGATTTCGGTTGCAACAAGTACGCTTGTCCGCAATAGCAGACTTGAAACAGCTTCAAATAAGGCGAAGAGCGTTTATACAGGATTGCAGAATATGCTTATCCAGATGGAGATCAAGCATCAAGATAATTTGCTTGATCCGGTTACATACGGTGAATCGGGTACGTTTTCAAATTATGTAACGCTCAGCTTTATTATGGATAACGGTAAAATCCCCGACACAGAGGATTTTGTGGTATCGGACGGCTCTATGACAGCAACACTCAATTATGAATATCCGAATGCAGCTGCTCCTGCAGATGATAAGGAAAAAGAATACCGCAAGGTTGCAAAATATATTACCGATAACCTTGACGCAAGCTTTACCGGTTATGTTTATGCAGCAATTGATTTGAGTGACTGGGCTGTTGACAGCGTTGTTTTCATCGAAGATTACAACAAGGTCAAGAATGCCGCAAACGGAATAGAAGATTTCGTTCCTTCATTCAAGACAAAGACATTGGTTACCGCTTCGGCAAACAAGGTTCCGTTCTGTGATGATGTCTTCCAGCAGAGAGATATTTATGACGGAAAAGAAACTACTGTTCTTGACGCAGCCGGAACGATTGTAGGTTTTTATCCCTATTATAACGATATAACGGGAACGACCGTGACCTACGCTTAAATTCAGTATAAAACCGTGAGATTCAGATGCGGTTTTAATAAAAAACATTTTAAATTTAGAAAAGGAGGAATTTCTCATGAGAAATTCAAAAACTAAGGGCTTTACCCTTATCGAACTTATCGTAGTTATCGCAATCATCGGTGTACTTGCAGCTATCCTCGTACCTTCTATGCTCGGTTACGTTAGAAATGCAAGAATCTCTCAGGCTAACGCAAACGCTAAGCAGATTCACCAGGCATTCTCCGCTGCTCTTACACAGCTTTCTATCGGTGGTAAGACAATTGCCGGTGAAGATGATCCGATCCAGCTCACAATAGTTGAACCCGGCGATGCTGATCAGATCACAGTTTCCGGTACTTCCGGTACAGCTGAGGATGATGATTTCGATCTCATCTCTTACCTCGGCGCAAACTTCACAGGCGCAGGCATGGCAATGTGCACACCTAAGACATACGCTGTAGACTACGCTATGTATTCTTCCGATGCAACATTCTCTGAATGGCCTGACCAGTACACAGAGGCTTCTCAGAAGGAAGCTGCTAAGGAAGGCACAATCGTTGGCTGCTATCCTCTCCTCTCTGAAAGCGGCGAAGGTGAATAATTAATATCAATATACTTTATGTTGATACAAAGGCGGATTTAATAATCCGCCTTTTTTTATAGGAGTTCACATATTATGAAAATTGATAAAAAAGCGCGAAACATAATAATCGGCGTGGCAGCTGCGGCTGTAATGGTCGTTGTTATGCTGATCCTTATCCCTGTCGAAAAACATCAGCAGGAAATCAAAGAATATGGACAGCTTGCTGTTGCAGCCGAAAACGATGAACGCGCAAGATATATTATTGATAATATCGACCTTTATTCAAAGGAACTGGTGAATATATACAACCAATCATCGGCAGAAAACAAAGAGGAATATCTGGACTTTGTCTATAACTATGCTTTTCATAAAGATGATTATTCAAAAATGACATTCACCGAAGAGGAGCTTACTTCGGAAACAATCCCTGCGCTTTACATGAACGATTTTCGCTGGGCATACGAGAAAATCGGCAATAACTATATCAAAAAACAAGGCTGCGTGACTGTTTCTCTGACAATGGCTAATCTTTATCTCTACAATGACGGCAGTCTTACACCGAAAATAATCGCCGATAAGGCGGTCGAGCTTGGCGCGCTGAACTTATTTGGCGGAGTTAATTCGCTTGATGTGAAAAGACTTGCCGAGAGCATCGGTTTTGGATGCGAGGAGTATATCTATGACCCCGATGTAGGCGGTGAGGGTCAGCCGGATATCAAGCTTATAAGGGATATTATAGATGACGGACACGTTTTGGTCGCAGGTATGGTCGGAGATACTTTCGGCGGTCACGCTATTATAATCAGAAGCTGTTCGGAGGACGGAATTTTATACATAAATGATCCTGCAAGCAACGAGAACACGGAGAAAGAGTGGAAATTCGACGATCTGTGTTCCGAAATGTACTATCTATGGGATTTAAGCGCTAAATATTAAAAGATTTTTTAAGAACCTATTGACAGAATAGATAATATGGTGTATTATAAGAGTATAATAATTGCAATTAATTTAGTCTAATTTTTGCATATTCTGAAAGGGGTAAGGGTTATGAGGAGGAAAACTAAAGGCTTTACACTTATTGAACTTATCGTTGTTATCGCAATAATTGGAATTCTTGCGGCGGTGCTTGTCCCGACCATACTCGGCTATGTAAAAAGAGCAAAGGTTTCGCAGTATAATTCGAACGCCAAAACCGTTTATTCGGGCGCACAGCTTGCTATCACCGATATATTCAAATCGGGAGAAGAACTGGACGGCGATGCAATATTTATCAACTCTGTTAAAGGCAGCGGCGTCTGCACGGCGCAGAACGGCGACACCTGCGATATTACCGATTATATAGGCTTAAACTTTGACGGATATTTCGGATTTGTTATGAATTCGGAAGGCTCCGGCGCATCCTATGCATTGTGGAGCGACCAGCCGCTTTCGACCTCCAACTTCACGGGAATCCTCACCAACAATGAAGTTACAGCCACCTTTGAAACGGGAACTATACAGGTCGGCTGTCATCCGCTTAAGCAGGGTTCGTGATAAACAAACTATTATACCTCGGAGCTTTCCGAGGTATTTTTTTGCCTTGAGATGAATATGATTTACAGAAAAACAATATTCCAAGGAGGCAAAAAATGAACAGCAAGACCCAGATCGAAGAAATGGCACGAAAATATAAGGAAGAAATGCTCAAAATGTATAGGCAGAGCGGAAATCAGGCGGCTAAGACCGTTTCGCCCGAAAAACCTGCGCAGCCTTTGCAGCCTATTCAGCCTGAAAAGCCTGTTCAGCCGAAAATTCAGCGCGAAGCGTCCGAAAACGGTAAGGCGGAAGAAAAAAACGAAAACAAACTGCCCGAAAAAAGGCAGACCGAGCCGCAGAGCAAATTTCCCTCTCCCGATGATATACTTAAAGAGCTTGACGAATACCGTGAGCCTGCGAAAGCAGCTGCGGCAAACGGCAATTTTCAAGGAAACTACAACTCCAAGCCTTTTTCCGACATAAGCGATGCGCTTGAACCGAGATACAGCGGCGAAACCGATGAAGCGCCCGATGAAAGCGGCACGGGTTACATAAAAGCCGAGGTCACTACGGGCGGCGGTGCAGTTCCAATCGAAAACGCAGTTGTGCTTATCACGAAAAAGGACGGCGGAAAAACCTATCTGCTGAAAATGCTTATAACGGACGAGAGCGGTTCGACCGAAACGGTCGCTCTGCCTGCGCCGAGTGCGTCATTCTCGGAAACACCCTCGCCCGAAGAAAAGCCGTTCGCCGATTATTATATCAGCGCTTATGCGGAAGGGTTCTATGCCGAAAATGATATGGAAGTTCCCGTGTTCTCGGGCGTGAAATCCATTCAGCCGATTGCGCTTATCCCGAAAGCCAGCGATGACGGCCGCTTTTCGCTGAACTCGTAAAGGCGGTGAGAAGATGCCGGAACCGTTTATTCCCGAAACCGTCACCGTTCATCTCGGCAGACCGAATGACTCCACGGCGGAGAATGTGACCGTAAGCTTTCCCGATTATATCAAGAATGTTGCTTCGAGCGAGCTTTATCCGACTTGGCCCGAAGCCGCTCTGCGAGCAAATATTTACGCGATAATCTCCTTTACGCTCAACCGAATTTTTACCGAATGGTACCCGTCACAGGGCTATGATTTCGACATAACCAACTCGATACAGTTCGACCAGTCCTTCTTCAAGGACAGAGATATTTACGAGCCTATCGCGCAGATAGTCGATGAGATATTCAACGAATATATTGTGCGGCAGGGGAGCGTTGAACCGCTTTTTGCGGTCTATTGCGATGGAAAGGACGTTCCCGACTGCGGAGGGCTTACTCAATGGGGAACTGTCGAGCTTGCGCAGCAGGGCTTTGGGCCGTATGATATACTGACCTATTTCTACGGAGATGATATTGACATTGTGACAAATACCGACATAAGAACGAACGCGCCGTCCTATCCGGGAGAGCCGCTTTCGCTCGGCAGCGGCGGAAACGATGTCGTGCGCATACGCCGCGAGCTTAACCGTATATCGCAGAATTATCCTGCTATCCCAAAGATACCGACCACGGGAACGGTTTATGATTCCGCGACCGAAGAGGCGGTGCGAGCTTTTCAGCAGATATTCAATCTTCCCGTGACGGGAGTTGTCGACAAGGCAACGTGGTACCGCATACATTATATTTATGCAAGCGTCAAGAAACTTGCGCAGCTTGCTTCGGAGGGGCTTACTCTCGAAGAAACGGCGGTTGTTTTCCCCGAGCGGCTTGCTCCCGGTGCAAGCGGAATGGCGGTGCGCTATCTGCAATACTATCTTGCTGTTGTCGGTGCCTATTATAACAACGTTCTGCCCGTCACCATTACGGGAAATTTTGACGCCGAAACGGAAAACTCGGTGCGCTCGTTTCAGCAGGTGTTCGGTTTTCCGCAGACGGGTATCGTTGACCGTGCGACTTGGGACGCGCTTGAGGACGCGTATCTCGGCATAGTTGAGAATGTTCCGATAAACGAAAGCGGAGAGGAGCCTGTGCTTTTCCCCGGCGTTATCCTCACCGAGGGCATGACAAGTCCGTATGTCCGTGTTTTGCAGGAGTATCTGACCTATCTGCATAACTTCTATCCGTCCATTCCCGAGGTGCGGACGACAGGCTTCTTCGGGCCGCTCACAAAGCAGGCGGTGACGGAGTTCCAGCGCATATTCGGACTTACGCAGAACGGGGCGGTCGGCGCAGATACTTGGAACACTATCTCCGATATTTATAACGAGCATAGGTTTGGCTATGTAAAGCGTCCGGGACAGAATCCCGGTTATACGATTTCTTGATTAACCGATGATTAATACGGAGGGTAATATATAATGGCAGAAAATAAAGCTTCCGATGTCCGTGAAGTGCAGCGTTTTTTACGGACGATATCAAAATACAGACCTGCGATCCCAATGACGAACGCAAACGGAAACTATGACGAGGACACTCGTGCGGCAGTTGCGGCGTTCCAGCATGAGATCGGTCTGCCCGAAACGGGGGAGCTTGACCCGAAAACGTGGGATGAGCTTTATAAGCTGTACAAAGAGGCAGCGCTGTTCTTCGCAGAGCTGGAGAGCATAAGTCCGAGAGCAGTCGGAGAAACGCCGCTGACGATAGGTTCGGCAGGATATCCCGTTTATATTGTTCAGATAATGCTCAATACGATAGCGCAGTTTTACGATAACCTTTCGGGAGCTGCGATAAACGGCATTTTCGACCAAGAAACCTCGGACGAGGTGCGGCGGTTGCAGAAAATAGCAGGACTTCCCGAAACGGGGGAGCTTAACCGTGCGACATGGAACGCGCTTGCGCGTATCTACAACTATCATGCGGCTATGGATGATATTGACAATGATGAAGCGGTATATACGATGAGCGTTGGGGCGGTGGGGTGATACTAAATTTGGAATTAGGAATTCGGAATGCGGAATTATTGCAGCGCCAACATCTGCTGTTAAAACCGCGAAGCGGACGAAAGTTTACGTCCACGCTTTTCAAAGGGTGGCGAGGGGTCAAGGGGGCGAGCAGCCCCTTGTCGCGCTCCGCAGAGCGCGAAACTCCTTAAACCATAGCGTTAGGCACAGCAAAAACAGCACAATAAAGTAAAGATAAAAAGCGCAATTCAATCAAAAATGGAAACGGGAAATGAACATCAAAACTCGTTGAACCTAAAATTTGAATTGCGCTTATTCTTTTTTCCTAAAGTAAACTCTCCTCTAAAGGTAAAATATGCGAACGAAGTGAGTATATTTTGCCGTTAGACGCAATATATAAAGCTATGCACGGTAAAACTTCAATTGATGTTTTACCGTGCATAGCTGTTCATACGATGTCGGGTCAAAACGTTCGGCGCTTCGCTTCTCGCGTTTTATCCCCGAGGAGAGTTTATTTTGTTAGGATAGAATTAAGCGCAATTCACAAAGTCGATTTAGCAAGTGTTTGTTTGACAAAACTTGTTTTATTTTCCGATTTTTGATGTGAATTGCGCTTTTTAAGCTTTACTTTATTGTGCTGTTTCTGCTGTGCCTAACGCTATGGTTTAGGGAGTTTCGCTTCTTCGGAAGCGACAAGGGGCTGCTCGCCCCCTTGACCCCTCGCAAGCCTTTGAAAAGG
>CAMJES010000115.1 GCA_946404705.1 uncultured Ruminococcus sp.
AATCCCTTTATATCGGTCGTGCCTATCGTATCGACTGCTGCTATCTTTATCCAGTATTTTCTTTCGCTGTGCAGTCCTGTTATTGTACATTTTTCGGTAGTTACTCTTGTATATTCCTCATATTTCTTAATATTCGGATTGTAAAGATACACGATGTAATAATCCGTGCCGTTGACCCAGTTCCATGTCAGATCCATTTCGGTCTTTCCTCTTGAAGCTATAACGGCTGTCGGTGCGGAAAGGCGGTAGGTATATTTTATTTTGTTCTTGTGCGCATAGCGTTCTGCGTCCGAACCCTGTTCTACAACAAGGGTGACCCTGCACGGTGTAATTGTTTTATAGGTCTGGTGGAAGATTCCGCCGCTGTATGTATAATAGGGTGCTTTTACGCTCTTGCTTCCCGTTGCGCGGACATATTCAGGCTCGTCATTCGAGAGGTCTGCGCAGAACCCGAATGCATATTTATCCACCGTTGCGCCTGCAGGCACAGAAACGGCTTCAAGCTTCGGGCAGTTATAGAATGCGTCTGCGATATAGCCTATTTTTCCGGGGAAGGTGATTTTTTGCAGCGACAGGCAGTTACCAAATGCGCCGCCGCCTATCTGACCGACTACTGAATTATAGTTGGTGAAGGTTATACTTTTAAGAGATCTGCAGCAGAAAAACGCATAGTCCATTATTCCGCCGCTCGGGTATCTGCCGTAGGTTTCATTTGTACAGATATCGCCGCGGAAAATGACCTTTGAAAGGCTTATGCAGCCGAAAAATGCGCTCTCGCCGATATAGTCGAGGTTGCCATTTACATCGAGCGATTTCAGCTTCGAGCAGCCTGTAAACGCTCTGTCACCGATACCGCCGAAGCAGGTCTTCGGGATAACGACCGAGGTTATCTTCTGATTATCGCGGAATGCGTCGTCTGCGATATAAACAGCGTCGGCAGGAATTGTGATATCGCCGCCCGAGCCTTTATAATCCTTTACGAAAAGGTCGCCGCTGCGGTCTTTGGCGAGGACAAATCCTCCTTTTACGGTATATTCCGAATCTGCAATCTCCGCCGAGGTCGGGAGCGCGGAAACCGTAACAGCCGAAAACTCCGCACAGCCTATCGCCATAACGACTGCGAGCGCTGTGCTGATGATTCTTTTAAGCTTCAAGTTCAAAACCCCATTTCATATTATCTGTCGGTGCTGCCGAATCCGCCTGTGCGTGTGCCGTCCGAATCATCGTCATCGGTGATGCCGAACGGGAGGAAAATTCCCTGAGCGAAGCCCTTGCCCTCTTCGACATCGGCAATGCTGAAATCCTTTGAATCGTTGGTTATCTTGATTTTTATATGTCCCTCGTTATCTGCGCCGAAGTAGTCGCTGTCGATGATACCGACTGTGTTGTCAAGCTGTATTCTGTGCTTGAAGCCAAGGCTGCTTCGGGGGAATATCGCAAGCACCCAGCCCTGCTTTATTTCCGCTCTTATGCCTGTGGGTATAAGCAGAGTTTCATCGGGGTTGAGCGTTATATCAACGGGGAGAAAGAAATCATAGCCTGCCGAGCCTGCGGTGGCTCTTTTCGGCAGCTTGATATGGTCATATATCTCACGAACGACAACATCTTCATCCTCGGGATAGATATCCTGCCAGTCCTTTTTGAATTGTTCATATGAAACCTTGTAAAATTTTGCAACTCTGTCAATAGACATAAAAAAGTCCTCCGAATAATAGTATATATAACTATTATACAATATTCGGAGGATTTCGTCAACATAAATTTAACAAATTAAAGCATATTTTTAATGCTTTCGCTTATTTTTCCTGCAACATAAGGATTGTTCATCGTGTAAAGGTGGATACCGTCAACGCCGCTGGAGATAAGGTCGACTATCTGATCGACAGCATAAGCGATCCCTGCGTCACGGAGAGCTTCGGGGTTGCTTTCGTAACGCTGCATCGTTTTCGAGAACTTTGCAGGAAGGCTTGCGCCGCACATCGAAACCATGCGCTGTATCTGCTTTGCGTTTGTTACCGGCATGATGCCTGCTTCGATAGGAACGTTAACGCCTGCGGCTCTTACCTTTTCAAGGAAGTTGAAAAATACGGAATTATCGAAGAAAAGCTGCGACATAAGATG
Source organism: uncultured Ruminococcus sp. (assembly GCA_946404705.1). Lineage (GTDB taxonomy): Bacteria > Bacillota > Clostridia > Oscillospirales > Ruminococcaceae > UMGS363. Next base: position 2,122 of record CAMJES010000115.1, read on the forward strand.
GCCGGCACCTGCTTCTATCTTTTTTTTCAGATTTTCGATATCCTTGTCAAGATTTTCCGCTTCAAGATGACATTCGGGGTAGCAAGCGCCCGAAACGTGGAAATCGCCGTTTTCCTTAATAAAGCGTGTAAGGTCGCTCGCATATTCAAAATCGTGCAGACGGGGGATTTCGGGGTTTATATCTCCTCTGAGAGCGAGTATATTTTCAACGCCGCGCTCTTTAAGCTGTGCAAGGCGTTCGAGAATAAGGCTTTTGTCGCTGTAAACGCAGGTGAGATGCGCCGCCGAGGTTATGCCGAGCTGATTTTGGATATATGAAGCAATATCGCAGGTCGCAGTATCTGCGCTTGTTCCTCTTGCGCCGTATGTAACGCTGATAAAATCGGGGGAAAGAGCCTTGAGTTCGGAGAGCGTGTGATAGATAGATTCTATCGGAGTGGTGTTTTTCGGTGGAAAAACCTCAAACGAAAAAACGGTTTTTCCTTTTCCGAACAATGATGATATCTTCATTTGTTATTTTATTCCTTCCTGTAGCGGCGCAGGCAGCTGCACAGCCGGATTTAGAGAACCATTTAGATCAATTATTAAAAATGATATCATAAGATAATCAACAATATATGTCTTAACGATGAATATATGATAAAGCTTGCAGAGCGCCGTTTTGACTAATGAAATCAGGATTTGACCGAAAAACCGTCATTGCGGCTTGTTCTGAACGGAGCGAGCGGAAGTCCGTTCTTGGAGAAAACCGTGACCTCGCCGTAGTTGACCCAGTTGTAGCGAGCGAACTTCGGCTCGGGGACTTCGCTGCTTGAAAGAATGATGTTTTCGCCGTCAATTACTGCTTCAGCCTTGTGATAGACCTTATCTTCACCTGCTATCTCAAAGCCGCAGATATCTCCCTTTACGTCAAAGCCGCCTTCGGCGTAGTCAAAGCTCAAAACAGCCTTTCCTCCTCCGAATACAGCAGACTTGAATATTGCGCCGTAAGCCTTTTCGGGAGGTATCATTTTGTAAACGTGGCAGAGCGCTTGAAGTTCAAGGCGTTCGCCGACAGGCTGCTTGTCAAGCGGATGAATGTTGCCGAACTCGCCGCAGTCGAGCGCAACGGCAATTCCCGTGTTTGCGGTCGTGAGATGCGCCCTCATCTGCGCCTCGCGGATAAGGCACCAATGCTTTCTGTCCTCTTCGCCGCGGTTGATGTGCATCGAAAGCTGTACGAAAATAAACGGAAGAGTATCATCGTCCCAGTCGCCGCGCCATTGCTCAATCAGCATTTTCAGAAGCTTGTAATAGGTGTTCGGCTTGTGGTCATCGCTTTCGCCCTGATAGTAGATAAAGCCTGCGAGAGTGTAGGGGCAGACCCTTTGCAGCATCGTTTCATAAACGCCGCCTGCGCGGAAAGGCGACTTCGGGCCGAGCGGCTCGGGGTAACGGCAGGGGCCTGCGAATTTGAGCGCGTCACCCCATTCGCCCTCGGGGTTCTTGGCGTAGAATTCGTTTATCTTCGGCTGCCACTCTGCAACGTAAGCGTTGTAGTCGTCAAGCTCGGCGCAGTATTCTTCAAATGTCTTTCCGTCCATTGCGGCGTCATATTCATCAACATAGGTTTTCGTGTCTGCGTCCGAGCAGAGCAGCTCACGGGACATCCACGCCGAAGCGGAGGTTCCGCCCCAGTTGCAGCCGATGACTCCGACCGTCACGCCGAGGTCTTCGGAAAGCTTTTTCGCAAAGTAGTAGCCGACAGCCGACCAAGCAGCGGAATTTTCTCTTGACGCTCTTGTCCAGCCGCCGTTGCGTTCGTCCGCATAGAAAAACTCGTCAATATATGAATTCTTTTTGGTGTAGTAAAAACGGACATTAACGCCGTCCGTCTGTTCAAGCACTTTTTTTCCGTCAAGCGAGTTCTGCAGTTCAAGCTCCATATTCGACTGACCGCCCGCAAGCCAGACTTCGCCTATCATAACATCGGAAAAAACGATTTTTTCTTCGCCCGAAACGACCGTCATCTCATAGGGGCCGCCTGCCTTCATCGGCGGAAGAACAGCAGTCCACTTGTGATCTTTGGCAACTGCTTCGGCTGTGTTTCCGCAGATGGAAACGCTCACCTTCATTCCGTCATAAGCCATTCCCCATACGGTTATATTTTTATTCCTTTGAAGAACCATTGAATTCGAAAAAACAGGTGCGCAGGATAAAATTCCCATTATCTTATATCCTCCCCAAAATTTATCATAAAAATTTTATCGCAATATCATAAAAAAGTCAAGCAATAAATGTTAATATTGTAAAATAAAAAGTTTATGATTTATTTTGGGGCAAAGGTTATTTTTGTACAAATCTGTACATAGAAATATTGAGTGGGTTGAAATTGTACAAAATTCCAGTTTTTGTATAAAATTTTGGAGTTTGGCACAATATTTTACAGAATACGTTTTCGTAAATTGTGAGAAATGCACATAAAACTATAATTTTTTTATGAAAATATAAGCTTGAAATGGTTTTGTTGAAGTGTTATAATATAATTAAGGAGAAAAATGAAAAAATTGGGCAGTTTTCATAATAAATATTGCAAGAGAGGTGGTATTATGACAGGATATAAGGGGAAGAGCGTTTTTAAGGGCATAACTGTCGGAAAAATCAAAGTTTATATGCGTACCGATGTTCCTGTCGAATGCCGCCGCGTTGATGATACCGAAGCGGAGATGAAGCGTTTCTGCGACGCGCGAGAGATCGCTGTAAAACAGCTTGACGAGCTGTATGAACTTGCCCTTGAGCAGGTGGGCGGCGAGGACGCTGCAATATTTATGATACATACGATGATGATGGAGGATTTCAGCTTCCAGAATTCTATCGAGCATCTTATCTCGGACAGCGGATTTAACGCCGAGTATGCCGTTTCGGCAACGGGAAAGAGCTTCTATGAGATGTTCCGCGGTATGGACGACCCATATATGCAGGCGCGCTCCGAAGATGTCAAGGACATTACCACCCGTCTTTTGGATATTCTCAGCGGAAACAAGGAGCAGGATATCTCTGCCGATGAACCTACCGTGATAGTTGCGGATGAGCTTTCTCCGAGCGAGATAATGCGCTTTTCGGGCGGAAATACCGTGGCTTTTGCGACCGCCGAGGGTTCTGCAAGCTCGCATACGGCTATCCTTGCGCGTTCTATGAAAATGCCTGCCGTAGTCGGCGCGGATATTGAGATAACGCCCGAACTAAACGGCAAAACAGCCTTGATCGACAGCTATGACGGAATGATCTACATCGATCCTGACGAAGAATTCATAGGCTTTGTTTTAAACAAAAAAGAAAAGGAAGAGCAGAAATACTCCAAGCTTCTTGAATATAAGGGAAGGGAGAATATTACCGCAGACGGACGTAAGATCAACATTACGGCGAATGTCGGAAGCCTCGCGGAGATCGAAGACGCTATCGAGAACGACGCAGGCGGAATCGGACTTTTCCGAAGCGAATTTATCTATCTTTCTAAGGAAAGCTTCCCCTCCGAGGATGAGCTTTTCAGCGTCTATAAAACAGCCGCCGAAAAGATGCAGGGCAAGGAGGTCGTTATCCGTGCGCTCGATGTAGGCGCAGACAGGCGAATGGCTTACTATGGTCTGCCGCAGGAGAACAATCCTGCGCTCGGCTGCCGCGGAATAAGGTTTCTTCTAAACCGTCCCGATATATTCAAAACGCAGCTTCGTGCGATATACCGTGCCGCTGCTTACGGCAATGTTTCGGTGCTGTATCCTATGGTATCAACGCTCGTTGACGCAGGAAGGATACGTCATATCAACGATGAAACCGTCAGAGAGCTTCGCCGTGACAGTATCCCGATAGGCGATGTAAGGCAGGGTATCCTTGTCGAAACGCCGTCGGCGGTCATCATAAGTGACCTGCTTGCAAGGGAAACGGATTTCCTGAGCATCGGCACAAACGACCTTGCGCAGTATTCAATGGTAATGGATCGTGAGAACGTGATGATGAACGAATTCTTTGACCCCGTGAACATATCGCTGTTCCGAATGATAAAAATGGTCATCGACAATGCTCACCGCTACAAGAAAAAGGCTGCAATATGCGGCGAGGTAGCGTCCGACCTTTCGCTTGCGCAGATTTTCCTTGCAATGGGAATAGATGAGCTTTCGGTTACTCCGTCCGAGATACTTCCGCTTAGAAAAACGGTCTGCATGACCGATGTGAGCCTTATCTCGCAGGAAGAGCTTTACAGCCTGTGGGTTTGATCTAATGCGGAATTAGGAATTCGGAATGCGGAATTGTTTTTAATGCGTAATTCGTAATGCGTAATTAGTTGATTATGTAAGTTTGGGGAGAAAAAGGACAGAATTTTGTAGGGGATGGGTTTCCTGTCCCGAAAAAACAACGGCACATATCACAACTTGGCTTTGCCATTTTGTGATATGTGCCGTTTATTCAATCAATGACTTCTTTCAAAGTCAAATAATTCCGAATTCCGAATTCCGAATTCCGAATTAAACTAAAGCGACTAAGCCGATAAGCCGGGTTTTGTCGTGTGCGGAAATCTATCTTGGTGAATCGTCGCCGAAACACTCGAGCCGTCGTTGCAATACGCCTGCCGAGCAGACAATAACGTATTGTTCCAAAAAAGACGTTGCATCGGATAGGGTTTACATAGAGGTATAATTACTTATACCTTGGTGAGCTTTTACCTCGCCTTTCCACCCTTACCGCAGTTTCCTGCGGCGGTATATTTCTGTTGCACTTGCCCTAAGGTCGCCCTCGGCTGCCGTTAGCAGCTACCCTGCTCTGTGATGC
>CAMJES010000116.1 GCA_946404705.1 uncultured Ruminococcus sp.
GTGGTCGGAGTGCGGATGCGTCGCGATAACATAATCAAGCCTTTCTATCCCAAGCCCGTCAAGAACCGCAAATACATCTTCCGCTGCTTCTTTTTCGCCCGAATCAATAAGCACATTCTTTCCGCCGTAAGAAATAAGCTCGCAGTCGCCCTGCCCCACATCGATGTAACGTATCTGCAGGTCTGCGTCCTTTTCGATGAAGTTGTTCACAACAGCCGCAGGCTCGTCCTTTGCTCCCTTTTCAAGATACGCTCCGTAAAAGAACGCCCCGACAAAAATCAGTATCAATATCAGCGCAGGAGCAGATAAACCTCTGTGAAAAAGCCGTCTTAGGCTTTGTTCTTCCCTGTATGCGCTTTTTGCCGATGTTTTTGACCTTGATTTTGACGATGTGCCTTTCCTTGCTGCCAATTTCTATCACTTCCGTTTCCCGAGGAATTTCTTCCGCCCTTGCCGCCCGAAGCCTTTTTCCGAAGGCGTTCGTTCTGCTCACGAAGATACTGCGCATCGGGCTTGACAAGACAGCCGCTTGTGTTTCCGATAAGGTCGGTGCGGCGAGCCTTCTGCAAAGCCTCAATGCATTTGCGCTGATTCTGCGGACGGAAATACTGTAAAAGCGCGCGCTGCATACCCTTTTCCTCCGCCGTCTTAGGAACATATACCTTTTCCAGCGTGTAAGGATCCATTTCCGTGTAAAACATACAAGTCGAAAGCGTTCCCGGCGTCGGATAGAAATCCTGAACCTGCTCGGGGCGCATTTTGAGCGATTTAAGGAACAGCGCAAGCTCGACCGCATCATTTAACGTGCTGCCGGGGTGCGAGGACATCAGATACGGCACAAGATACTGCTCCTTGCCGATCTGATTTGTCATTTTATAAAATTTATCTTGGAACTTCTTGTAAGCTTCAATGTGCGGCTTGCCCATTTTGTCAAGAACCGCCGCCGAACAATGCTCGGGCGCAACCTTAAGCTGACCGCTGACATGATTTTCGATAAGCTCACGCATAAACTCATCGTCCTTGTCCTCGATAAGATAATCATAGCGAATTCCGCTTCGGATGAATACCTTTTTTACCTTTGGTATCTCCCTTATTTTGCGCAGCATTTCAAGATATTCGCTGTGGTCAACAACAAGGTTTTTACACGGCTCGGGCGCAAGGCACTTTCTGCCCTTGCAAAGTCCGTGTTCAATCTGCTTATCACAGCTTGTCCGCCTAAAATTAGCCGTAGGGCCGCCTACATCGTGAATATAACCCTTAAAATTCGGCAAGGTCGTCAAAAGCTTCGCCTCACGCAGAACACTCTCCTCGCTGCGAACAGCAATTCGCCTGCCTTGATGAAGCGCAATTGAACAGAAGTTGCAGAACCCGAAACAGCCGCGGTTGTGCGTAATGGAGAACTCGACTTCCTTTATGCCCGGAACGCCGCCCTCCTTTTCATATATCGGGTGATACGTCCTCATGTACGGCAGCTCATAAACCGCGTCAAGTTCTTCTGTCGTAAGCACGGGAGAGGGCGCAGTCTGAACGAGCATCATATCGTCCTGACGCTGGATTATCGTCTTTCCGTAAACTTCGTCCTGCCAGTCGTACTGTATGCGGCAAGCCTTCGCATATTCAGCCTTGTTCTCACGGCAGGCTTTGAGTGACGGACATTCGACAGCACCGTAAGGCGTGTCAACAGGCTTTACAAGATAAGCCGTTCCGCGAATGTCCTTTAGGTCGTGTATGTCCTCACCCTTTGCAAGTCGTGTGCATATCTCCGTTACCTGATGCTCGCCCATTCCGTACATAAGCAGATCGGCTCCGCTGTCATAAAGTATGGACGGACGAACCGCGTCATCCCAGTAATCATAGTGCGCAAAGCGGCGCAGCGAAGCCTCCAAACCGCCGATAGCGATAGGAATGTCGCCGTAAGCCTCGCGCAGCTTTTTGCAGTAAACTATGACCGCACGGTCGGGGCGCTTTCCTGCCTTTCCGCCTGCCGTGTAAGCGTCATCGGAACGCTTGCGCTTTGCCGAGGTGTAGTGCGCGACCATGCTGTCAATATTTCCCGAAGTCACAAGGAACGCATACTTCGGCTTTCCGAGCCTCATAAAGTCACGGGTGCTGTGCCAGTCGGGCTGTGCTATCATTCCGACCGTGAACCCAAGACTCTCCACAACTCGCGAAATTATCGAAATGCCAAAGCTCGGGTGGTCGACATAGCTGTCACCCGTAATGCAGATAAAGTCAAGCTGCTCTATCCCACGCTCCTGCATATCCTCTTTTGATATAGGTAAAAACGGCATAAAAACTCCTTTTTGCGTAAACCATAGTGATTGTTTAATGCGTAATTCGTAATGCGTAATGCGTAATTATTTTAAACCGCAAATATGTTGCGAAAAAGCGAACAGCAGCATAGCTGTTTAATTTTATCCAAACCACGAAATATAAAAATCATAATATCCGGACAAAACCAATAAAACCGAAGTCACCACAAGAATACATATCCATATAAAAACTTTGAAAATGTTTCTGATGATTTTTTCTTCGCAATATGATCGGTATGACGTTTGGATAGCAATATATCCTCCAATTACTCCCCCAAAAAGCGAGGGTATTATACCTGTCGCCTTATTGTTCTTCACAAGCTTGTAAGCCGCAATATTCACTGCCAAAATCACCGGTATCAGAATTATCCGCAAAATCGGTATAAATCTCAGTGCGCCATACAACAAAAGGATTGTCCATACACCTAAAGGCATCGCAAGATCTTCAATAAAAAACAACGATAACGTCAGCGCAATACCAATAATATCAATTATATGATCTTTTATGAAATTACCCTTTAACGGCAACGGTGAAGCGTATTCCACATTAGGCGGTATATACGGAGTATCTGTTTTTTTCTCGGTATTTGGAGCGGTCGGCGGTGTATAAGCGCTGTTCTCTTTTCTCTTGAAAGAAAGGCGCGAAAAAGGACCATAGTCAACAAAATCATAAAAAGCATCAATGATCTTTTTCAGCATATCCAATCCCCCCAATTTAAATTCGGAATGTGTAATGCGGAATTATTATAAATCGCAAATGCATCACGAAAAACGAAATTTTCCTCGTCTTAATTCGGAATTATTAAAAAACGATCCATCGTTTCAACGGGACGGGAAACCCGTCCCCTACAAAATCTCGTAATATACGGAACAGCGAAGCCAATTACGCATTACGAATTACGCATTACGCATTATTCAGTATCTTCCAATTCCGCCACAACCTCGTCAAATATCTCCGAGCCGCCGTCACCAACGGGTTCGGAAATAACGTCCTGATTGATGAGCTTACGTTTGAGCCACATATCCTTTGTGATAATGACCGCACGGGGCTTTGAACCCTCGTAAGGACCTACAACGCCAAGCTCTTCAAGCTGATCCATTATTCGCGCCGCACGGGCATAACCAAGCTTAAGCTTTCTCTGCAAATACGATACCGAAGCTTGTCCTGCCTCGCAAAGCACCTCAACAGCACGGTCGATTATCTCCTCATCGCTGCCGTCACCAACGGGAACATCGGAGGAATTATCCCCCTTGCCCTCGCCCTTAGGAACGGGCGTTGCCTTTTCTATCTCCTCGATTATCTCGCTCGAATATTCGACCTGACCGCCGCTCTTGATGAACGAAACGACCGCTTCAACTTCCTTTGTCGAAACAAAGCAGCCCTGAACACGCACAGGCTTCGGGATGCCCTGCGGATAGTATAGCATATCGCCGTAACCAAGCAGCTTTTCCGCACCTGCCGTATCAATAATAGTACGGCTGTCGATCTGCGATGAAACCGTGAGCGCGATTCGTGACGGAATGTTCGCCTTGATAAGACCCGTGATAACATCAACGGTCGGACGCTGCGTTGCAATGATAAGGTGCATACCTGCGGCTCTCGCCATCTGCGCCAAACGGCAGATAGAGTCTTCGACCTCGTTCGAGCAAGCCATCATAAGGTCGGCAAGCTCGTCTATCGCAATGACTATCCTCGGCAGCGGCTCAACACCGTCCGTTTCGGCAGCCATTTCATTGTATCCGTTAAGGTCACGAACATTGCTGTCTGCAAAAAGCTTGTATCTCTTTAGCATCTCCTGAACCGCCCACGAAAGCGCACCTGCCGCCTTTCTCGGGTCGGTGACAACGGGTATAAGCAGATGCGGTATGCCGTCATAAACCTTGAATTCAACCATCTTCGGGTCGATAAGCACAAGGCGTACTTCATCGGGCGACGCATTGTAAAGAATGCTCATAATTATACTGTTTGTACAAACAGATTTACCCGAACCCGTAGTACCTGCAATGATAACGTGCGGAAGCTTTGCAATATCTCCGACAATAACTTCGCCGTCAATGTTCTTTCCGACAACGAACGAAAGCTTGCTCTTAGCGTTCGAGAACTCCTCGCTCTCTATCATCTCACGGATAGAAACCGTGTCCTTTACCCTGTTAGGAACTTCAATCCCGACAGCAGCCTTTCCCGGAATTGGCGCTTCGATACGAACGCCTGCCGCCGCAAGATTGAGCGCAATATCGTCCGCAAGCGCAGTTATCTTCGATATCTTTACACCTGCGCTCGGCTGAAGCTCATATCGCGTTACGGTCGGGCCGCGGTGAATGTCAACGATCCTCGTCTGAACGCCGAAACTTTTGAGCGTGTCAACAAGCGTGTCAGCGTTGCTCTTCATCTCGGCTTCCGCCTGCTCGGAATTGCTCTCATTGTCCGCTTGTTTAAGCAGATCTATCGGAGGGAACGTGTAAACGAACGCCTCCTGCTTGTTCTCGGTTATCTCGTGCTGAATATCGGCAGCCGTAGGCGCATCGGGCATATCAAGCTCCTCGGTCGAAGCGATCTTTTCCGAAGCAAGCGTGGACTGCTTTGAAACAGGCTTTTTGTTTGCCATAGCAACTGCAATGTCCTTTTTAAGCTGCGCATTTTCGTCTTTTGGTACAACCGTTACATTCTCCGCAGACTTTGCCGAAACAGCGACAGCCGCCGAAGCAGCCGCTTTTTTCGGTGCAGCCGCAGCCTTCTTTATAATATCGTCAAGCTCGCTCGAAGCCGATTTGAGCTGCTCCCTTGCAAGCTCCTTGTCTGCTGCAAGAGCCTTGTTCTCCGCAATTTTCGGCGCAGAGGACGGAATAGGCAAACCCTCGTCCGTGAATTCCTTAGGCGGCTCGGTGAGCGTTCCCGTTGCCTTTATCTGCTCTGACTGCGAAAGCTTCTGTCCTGCAGGCATGGGGATATCCACATTGAAATCCTTCTGCTGCTTTTCGGCTATCTTTGCGGGAACATCGGCGTTCGGAACAGCCTTTTTGCCGTTTTTTGCCCCCGGAGGCGGTACAAAATCGGGCGTTTCGACATAGCTCTCCGCACGGACAGCGCTTGCCTTCGCAATGCTGTTGCGTATCATCTTGAAAAGGTCGATAACCGTCTTGTTTGCGACGACCATTATATATACAAAGCATAAAAGCACAATTATTATCGAAGCGCCGACCCTCTTGAAAAGCGCAAGCAAAGGTCCTGCGATTATAATGCTCATAACTCCGCCGCCGCGAAGCTTTTTGCCCTCGGCGTAAAGCGCAGGGATAATCTCGTCAAAAAGCCGTTCACCCTGCAGCTCTCCCGAAAAGAATATCTGAACAAATCCCGTCAGCAGAAGCACAGCCGCAGCGCATTGAACTATCCGTGTGCTGACATAAAGCTCGGTCTTATCCATAGCAATCATTATCGAAGCGTATATCATAACGACAGGAACGAGAAAAGCCGTTACTCCGAATAGTCCCAGAAAAATATTATGTATAGTGTTCCAAAGCGATTCGCCCTTTATCAGCGTGAAAGCCGCCGCAAGCACTCCTGCGGCGAACAGCACCGTTGACCATAAAACTCTGTCACGGCGGCGGTCATTCTCGTTCTGACGGGCAATTTCCTCCTTAGTCGCCTTTGTCCTGTTTTGTGCCAAATTTATCCCTCCGGTTTAAATCATTGCGGAAAGCAGATTTCCGCTGACATCCTCATATATTCCTATCGAAAGTACGATAATTCCGATAATAAGCGTGTAAAAAGCAAAAATTCTGAATTTATCCGATACAACAAGCAGCTTTATAAGCCTTATCGCAAGATAACCCGATACCGCTGCAACGATAAATCCTACCGCAAGCGGAAGCAGCAGCTCCGATGAAGCGTTTCCGTCAAAAGAGAGCATCTCCGTGAGCGCACCTGCAAGGATAACGGGAATTCCGAGTATAAAACTGTATTCAACAGCGTCCTCACGCTTTAATCCTGCGAAAAGTCCTGCCGATATCGTTGAACCCGACCTTGAAACACCCGGTACAAGCGCAATGCCTTGAAAAACACCGATAAGAACCGCCTTTGGAGTCGTCACCTCGCCGCAGGTAAGCTTGTTGCCGTCACAAAGCTTGCTTGTCGAAAGGAACAATAACGCCGAGGTGTAGAGAAAGCCAACGCCCTCCGCAATAACGCTCTTGTCCGACTGCAGGCTCTCGAAAAAGTCCTTGAATATGTAAAACCCGAACAAAGGGAGAATGGAAATTATTATCATAAATATCATTCTCCGCTCGGGATTCATTTCTTTCCATTTGAATTTGCCCGTGAATATATCCTTCACAAGGCGGAAAAACTCAATTATAAGTGCCTTTATCTTGCCCCAAAACGCGATAAATACCGCAATAAGCGTTCCGAGATGAAGAAAAACGTTCACAAGCACAGCACTCTCGCCGTGTATCCCGAAAAAATGCTGGAACACCGACAGATGTCCCGAGCTTGATATCGGAAGAAACTCCGACAAGCCCTGTATAAGTCCTTGAATAATGCCCTCAATTACTGTCATGAAAAAAAACCTCCGTTGTCCTTTATTTCCGGCAGCC
>CAMJES010000117.1 GCA_946404705.1 uncultured Ruminococcus sp.
ACCGAGATCTACACTCTTTCCCTACACGACGCTCTTCCGATCTCCCGATGTTGCAGACACATTCAAGAAGCGTTCGAAGATCATTTCCTGCATTCGCCGTTATCTTGACGGTCAGGGCTTTATGGAGGTCGAAACTCCGATGCTCGTTTCCAACGCAGGCGGTGCGGCTGCGCGTCCGTTCGACACGCATTACAATGCGCTTGATGAAGATGTTAAGCTGAGAATTTCGCTGGAGCTTTACTTAAAGCGTCTTATCGTTGGCGGACTGGAGAGAGTTTACGAGATCGGACGAGTTTTCCGCAACGAGGGTGTTGACGCTCGTCACAACCCCGAATTCACGCTTATGGAGCTTTATCAGGCTTACACCGACTACCACGGAATGATGGATCTCACCGAGAATATGTTCCGCTATCTTGCAAACGAGGTCTGCGGCACGACTACTATTCCTTACGGTGAGAATATGCTTGACCTTGGAAAGCCGTTTGAACGTCTTACAATGACCGAGGCTGTAAAGAAGTATTCGGGCGTTGATTTTGATCAGATCAACACGCTTGAAGAGGCTCGTGCTATTGCAAAGGAGAAGCACGTTGCTTTTGAAGAACGCCACGCAAAGGGTGATATCCTCAATCTTTTCTTTGAGGAATTTGTTGAGGAGCATCTTATTCAGCCGACATTTATCATGGATCATCCCGTTGAGATTTCTCCGCTGACAAAGAGAAAGCCCGACAAGCCGGACTATGTTGAGCGTTTTGAGCTTTTCATCAACGGTTGGGAGATGTGCAACGCTTACTCCGAGCTTAACGACCCGATCGACCAGCGTGAGCGTTTCATTGCGCAGGAAGAACAGCTCAAAAAGGGTGATGAAGAGGCAAACCGCATTGATGAGGATTTCCTCCGTGCGCTTGAGATCGGTATGCCCCCGACGGGCGGTATCGGTTACGGCATTGACAGACTTGTTATGCTGCTTACAAATTCGCCTGCTATTCGCGATGTTTTGCTTTTCCCGACGATGAAGTCGCTGGACTGATAAAATTTATTCCCTTGCTTGTTTAACAGGCAAGGGAATTTTTGTTCAAAAAATCAAGATATTTCATTTTTCAGAAGTGAGATCCAATCCCGTCTTGAATGCTGAAAGCGAATGACGGAAACTGTTTTTGTATCCTCATGAACAATATAAAAAGCCATATAATTATTCACAAGCTGAAATCTAACACCGCTTGAAGCAAGTATGCTGTCACGAACAAGCGGATTGATGTAAGGCGTTTCGGCTAAAGCACAGATTTTTTCATCTACGGCATCAAGCAGCCTGTTTGCCGCTTCTTTATTCATAAGAGTATCGGAGATATACAAAGCCGCTGTGCGTATATCCTGTAAAGCAGATTTGGTTAAAACAAGTTTATACATTATCCGTTAATCTCATTTCTAATGCTGTCGAGTCCCTCACGGAAAGGAACAACATCTCCGCCGCGGTCATCCTGCAAGCCTTTTTCGAGGAGTGCATACAGTTCGAGTTTACCTTTAAGCAGTTCGTAAGTTTCAATACTCATAACTGCAAGGTCACCCTTTCCGTTTTGGGTGATGAACACAGGTTCTGAATATTCGTGACAAAATTCGGAAATTTCATTGTAGCAATTGCGCAGATCTGCTGATGGTCTGATCGTTGGCATAACACCACCTCCATATATCAATATTATATCGCAATATTGATATTTAGTCAATAAAAATTCCCCGAAATCGAGTTTCGAGGGAATTTTTTGTGCAGATATCAGAACTTTATGCGAATATAGTCATTGCCGATTTTATAGCTGCTATATGAGATTATACCGTCTTTCTTAGCCTGTTTCAGATACTTTTCAAGTGTTTCAGTTGAGGAAGTATTAAAGGTGAGATAACCGTAGCCGTAGTCTTTTGCTTTCTTTACGGCAAATTTTACAGCGACCTTGAAATTATCGTAGGACTTCAGAAAATCCTTTTGGAAAGCTAACGAAAGTGCTTTCTTGCTTCTATCTGCAGGCTTTGCATCGGCAGTTGGAATACCTTTGGGGAATTGCTGCTCGCCATTGCCTTTGGGGGAAATTTTTTCATTTTCTTGAACTCCCCTTAACTTTCGGTATTCAGAATCTAATAAGAATGAATAATCCGTACCCCATAAAGTATCTACATTATACCACACATTGCCGATAGCTACTTTGTTCCAGCCATGCGCAGAAATTCCTCCTGCATAACCTCCTGAAGTACCATAGGGCATACCACAGCTGTGACAAAGCAAATTAAAGGCATCGATATAGCCGCCGGTAACGGCATTTTTTTCAAAAAAAGCTCCCACAAGATTATTACGGTTCGTTGTTTTCTTAGAGAAATTCAAACCGGCATTATCCATAACATAATTAAGAGCTGCTTCGTAGAAGCCTTTAGAGGTCGTTACACCGTCTTGTTCAAGTTTATTCTTAAAATCACTTACTAAATTGGCGATCTTCTTATCATTTGCGGCTATCTGCCCGTTTGTCATGGTTGAAGTCAGTGTAATAGAAAGCTTGATAGGCGATGCTCCGTCTGCTTCTACTTTCTTTGTCATAAGTTTTCCGTTCTTGTAATATTTTTCATCATAAATATCTGTATATTTTGCATCATGTTCTTCTAAATAATACAAATACGGACATTCATGTGCAATAATATATAATATATAGCCTATATTATAGGTTCTGTCATATTCCGACAGCCTAAAACCTTTTGAAGGGTCATAAAAATAGTTACCCTTAAGAATGGCCGGAGAAACGATGATCTCGATCTGTTTATTCTTATTCACCCTGCGGTTCTCATGAAGCAGGTTATAAAAATATACATAAGTATCAAGGGCATCTTCCTTTTCTTTTGTTCTGGACAGATTTGCATAGTAATAATAGGAATACGGATAAGCATTTCCCCATTTGTCAAGGACTGTGTAGCCTTCATTGTCGTTGTAGTTTACGGCGGTGCTTTCAGATACGGAAACCGAAGTTGCTGCAGTATCCGTTTTAGTTTCCGCTGCTGCTCCTACAGCTGTGGACTGCGCCATTATGATGGCGGCGGTCATCGCAATTGCCTTTGAAAATAATTTTTTCATTTTTTACCCCCTATAAAATATAAAAGATTACAATTATATTGTAACATATTGTCGCCTTTTTATCAAGGTATAGTGTAAAAGCTATTGCACTAATTTTCCTAAATTTCGGTTTAACTTTTTGTGCGGTTTTTATAAACAGCAAAAAGCCTGACCCCAAACGGGATCAGGCTTTTTTTGATAGGTTTTTATCAGCTATGGCTGTTTACGACGCTGTCTTCTCTGAAAAGAAGCGATATGCACCATACTGCTGCGAGCGCAACAAGGATATAAAGTACACGGCTTATTACTGCGCCGGTTCCGCCGAAGAGCCATGCGATAAGGTCAAAGCGGAATATTCCGACAAGTCCCCAGTTGAGTCCGCCGATAATAAGCAGCGTTAAAGCGATTTTATCCCACATAATGCTGTTCCTTTCAAAAGTTTATCAAACCCCGAGGTTAGCTTATGCAGAATTTGCGGTTTTATTCAACTGTGACGTTTGAGTTTTCGTTCAGAACCAAAAGCTCCGGAAGCGTTGCGAGAAATTTTTCGTCAAGGACATAATGTCCGTTTTCGTCTGTTGTGCCGCTTGAAAGGATAAATGTTGACAATTTTTCCGAATTTTTGATGACGTATTTCATCGCTTTTTTGACTTCGTCATAATCGTATGCGGTGATATCCGTGTCGATATCGGAGTTTATGACTGCAACAAAATAATCGTCAAGATTATTCGCAAAGCTTGCCGAATTTGAAGTGCCTTTCGTCACGAGGTCATTGATCGCAACGCCGAGGCATTTTGCGCGGTATTCTTCGCCCTGCGTATAATTTGGATATGTAAGCACCTTTCTAAGATTTGTCGAATCGAGGAACTGTCTGCCTGCTTTGAGGACGGTCGCTTCGCCTGTATCGGGGTTGTCATAGACGAGGTTATACGGGATATCATAGTCAATTCCGCCAAAAATATCGGCAATGACTGAAAAGCTTGAACGGTTGAATTTAATATATTTGTCGATTTTGAGGTTCAGGCAGGTTTCGGCTGCCGCAACGGCTTTTTTGGTGCCGCCGTTGCGGTAGATATTATAGATAGTGTCCTCTTCGCCGTCCAAAGTGACGCTCGTATTGCTTGGTATCGGCAGGAAGACGAACTGGCTTTCGGTCGGGATAAATCTTGCGACAAGGAAGCAGCTTCCGCTTTCGCGCTTTTCCGCGTCAAGGATAAGCAGGGCGGTTCTTGCGTCCTCGGCGGTAGGGGTATAATCCCCGAGTACGGTCATAGGTTCGAGTTGGATATTCTCGGCAGAGTTGCCCGAGCTGTTTTTATCATCGTCCGAGAATACTTTTGAATATGCAAAATAACATATTATCGTTGTTACGATAAGCGTGAAAAAAATTGTTATTATATAGGTAAGAACTATTTTTGAAGATTTTTTTGCCATAAAAAACTCCTTTTATCGTATTGCCAAACGGTCGCTGCGGTGGTATAATGTTTATATGTCAAAAGAACGACAGCTTGACAGACGAATTTTTTGCGTCCTCTGCGACATTGCGGATCTTTGATATGTTTATGACCCTTACTTCGATGCCTGCGTTTTCGGCAAGGCGGATAGTCTGACCCGTGCCGCTGCGGTAGTCGTCAACTGCGGCGATAAGCCTTGATGAATTGTCTATCATAAATTGGTTTCGCTGCTGCATACAGCCTTTGTGGTATTTTTCGCTGATATAAACAGTCTTGTCCGCTTCGTTCAAAATGCAGCCGTAGATGAATTTCTCGTAGTTTTTGAGGTTTTTCGGCTGCGCTCTGTACGGGATCGCTGCGACAAGCTTTATCTTTGGGTCTTTGCGTTTCATATCGAGAACAAGCTCGCCTGCGATAAGGTCGATACCTCGTGCAAGGCCTGTTATAAAGCAGGTGTAACTGTCGTCAACGGCGGCCGCTATCTCCTGATAAAGCAGCGACTTTATTACTCCCATTATCGGAGAGGAAATATTTCCGCCGTCGGGCAGCTTTTCGGGGCGGTGGCCGGAAAAGCAGACGGTTTTTTCTTTTGGGATAATGAATTCGGACATAATTTTTCTCCATACAGATAATATTATATCAAGGGAACCGCTGATTAATACGTTTCAGCTGTTTTCAAAATGTCTATGTCAGAATGACATTAAAGGCAGGAAACTCGTACATTTCGGGGGACGGCGAAACGAACGCAGCGCTTTAATCATTGTTTTCCAAGATAATTTTAACACATACATTCGGCTTTTGCAACCGGTTTTTTAAAAAAGGAGTTTATAAATGGAAATTTTTCATAAAAGAACGTGGGCAGAAATTGATCTGGACGCTGCCGAGCGTAACCTTAACATACTCAAAGGCTTTATTGACAAAGAAAAAACGCGCCCGTGCTGCGTTCTGAAAGCGTTCGGCTACGGCCATGGCGATACCGTGCTTATGAAGCTTTATCAGTCGCTCGGGGTGGATTTTTTTGCTGTTTCAAACATTGATGAAGCGATAGGTCTGCGCAAAAACGGCTGCACGGGCGATATCCTTATACTCGGCTATACGGACGACGCCTATGCCGCCGAGCTTGCGGAGTATGATATCATACAGGCGGCAGTATCCGCAGAGTATGCAAGGGAGCTTTCGGCTGCGGCAGAGAAGCCTGTCCGTGTACATATAAAGCTTGATACGGGAATGGGCAGGATAGGGCTTATCGCAAAAGACCGTGAAAAATGCCTTGAAGAGATAGCACAGATAAAAAAGCTGCCAAAGCTTGTTCCCGAGGGCATTTTCACGCATTTTGCGGTGGCAGACAGCCTTGAAGAGGAAAGCTGCAGCTATACCGATATGCAGAAGGATCTGTTTTTCTCTATCGCGGAAGAGGCAGGCGGCTTTAAAGAGGTGCATTGCCTGAACAGCGCAGGCGCAGAGCTGCATTATGACAGCCGAAGCACACTCGCGCGGTTTGGGATATTGCTTTACGGCTTGAACCCCGATACCTCGCTTGAAATGCCGAAGGGGATAGAGCCTGTTATGGAGGTTAAAACGGTTATCGGGTATATAAAAGAGCTGCATAAGGGCGACTGCGTAAGCTACGGCAGAACGTTTACAGCGCAGCGCGATATGAGAGCGGCGACCCTGCCGATAGGCTATGCAGACGGCTATCCGAGGCTGCTTTCGAATAGGGGAGAGGTCATAATATGCGGAAAAAGAGCGAAGATACTTGGCAGAGTTTGTATGGATCAGATGATAGTTGATATTACCGATATACCCGAGGCAAAAATAGGAACGGAAGTGACGGTTTTCGGCAGGGGAGAGATCACCGCCGACGATATAGCGGCACTATGCGGCAGTATCGGGTATGAAATAATATGTGCGGTTTCGCCGCGTGTGCCGAGAGTGTACCTCAAAAACGGGAAGATAGTTGATGTCGTGAATATATTGTAAGATAAAGTTGAAAGTGGAAAGTTGAAAGTGGAAAGTGAAAAGTGGAAAGCGGAATTGTAGTTAAAACCGCGAAGCGGACAAAAAGTTTCGCTCAAGCCTTTTCAAAGGCTTGCAGGGGTCAAGGGGGCAGCGCCACCTTGTCGCGCTCCGCAGAGCGCGAAACTCCCCTTACAACAAACCATAGCGAAAAGCACAGCAGAAACAGCACAATAAAGTAAAGCTAAAAAAGCGCAATTCAATCAAAAGGGAAAACGGGAAATGAATATCAAAACTCGTTGAACCGGCTTGTGAATTGCGCTTAATTCTTTTTTCCTAAAACACACTTTCCTCGGGGATAAAACGCGAGAAGCGAAGCGCCGAGCGTTTTGACCCGACATCGT
>CAMJES010000118.1 GCA_946404705.1 uncultured Ruminococcus sp.
GTGTTCTTCAAAGGCTTCAAGATACCTGAATCTTGAGTATTCATCAATGGCTGTGTATTGATAGAACTTTTTGCCTTCCGCTTTTGCATCTCCTACTATACAAGCGTCAGGAACATATTTAACGTCTATCTGAACTCGCTGTCCCGGATAGCTCATTTTCTCATAAGGCTTTGGTATATACTTTGGATTGGGCGGTTTTATCGGGGCAAGATCACGTCTTTTCAGTACACGCCAAAGTGATGTAATTGAGCGTGTATAGCCTTTCTGACGAAGCTTTACCCAGAATACAACCAATCCGGTATTCATATTTCGTTTTCTCATATCTTCTATCAGCTTGATTTCTTCGGGAGTGTGCTGATTTGGGTGGCTGTGAGGACGGTGCGAGCGGTCTTTTAGTGATTCAAGCGTTCCGTTGTAACGATTTTTCCAGCGATATATGAATTGGCGGCTTACGTTATATCTTCGTGCTGCTGCGGTTACTCCTTTTTTCAAAGAATATTCAATTATGGCTTGACGGCGACGGGTAATTTGTGTTACAGTATTCATAGCGGATCAGCTAACCTCCTGTTGCTTTTATTTCTCGCAACTTAACTGTAACACAGGTTTGGCTTTTCCGCTATCTTTTTTTATGAACTGTCACACATCTATTGTAATCCTACATGCGGAAGCAGATAAATTATAAAATCTTATTGAATTTTTAACCTTAATGTGTTATAATATAGTGTGTATAGGTTTATTCTGTGGTATTCCGCATTGTCATCGGCAATGTTACGTTTTTTCACTATACCATGATTTCTTGAGAACACATTATTGAAAGGAGTGTTACTATGGCAAGCTCATCTTGTAAAGTAGCTTACAAGACTACTGCTATAAACAATAGACGTTATCTTGGCAACAAGTATCGTTTGATCCCTTTCATAAAGAACGTAGTCGATGAAAATTGTGAGGGGATAAATGTTTTTGCCGACATCTTTTCGGGAACAGGTGCAGTATCTTCGGCTTTCCTTGATAAGCGGTTAATAACTAACGATATTCTGTACAGTAACTATATATGCAATTTAGCTTGGTTTTCTTCCGAGAGGTTTTCAAAGCAGAAGATTGTTGACTTTATTTTACACTATAACTCGCTTGATATAAATGACGAAAATTATATGACAGAGAACTTTGCGGATACATATTTCAGCAGAGAGGATTGCAGTAAAATAGGCTATATCCGTCAAGACATTGAGGACGAGTTTCTTGCAGGTGTGTTTAATGAGAGAGAGAGAGCAATACTCATTACCTCGCTTCTATATGCAATGGACAAGATTGCCAACACCTGCGGTCATTATGACGCATATCGTCAAGGTGTGGAATTTGATAGGCATTTAGAGCTTGCAGTTCCAATGCCAAAGCAGAACAGGAGAAAAAATCAATGCTATAACGAAAATGCAAACGAGCTTGTAAAGCGCATACAGGCAGATTTGGTGTACATTGACCCCCCCTACAATTCTCGGCAATACTGTGACGCATATCACCTTATTGAAAATGTTGCAAGATGGCAAATGCCGAAGGTGAGCGGTGTAGCAAGAAAGCCGGACAGAAGCGCGCTAAAAAGCGAATACTGTACAAGACAGGCAGAAGCGGCTTTTGAGGATTTAATTGAACATATCGCGGCGAGGTATATCTTATTGTCCTATAATAATATGGCGAACAAAGGTAATGACCGTTCTAATGCAAAAATATCCGATGAAGTTATTATGAGAGTGCTTGAAGCCAAAGGAACAGTTGAGGTGTTTTCCGAGAGCTATAAAGCATTCACCACGGGAAAATCAAACATTGAGGGTAACGAGGAAAGGCTGTTTTTATGCAGATGCATTTAGAGAAAGAAATAATTCCTTCACCATTAAACTATATTGGCGGAAAGTATAAGCTCCTTCCCCAAATCTTGCCGCTGTTTCCTGAAATCAGCGACACTTTTATTGATTTGTTCTGCGGTGGCTGCAATGTCGGTATCAATGTGAACGCCGATAGAGTAATACTTAATGATACAGACGGTAACTTACAGAATTTATACAACACTTTCAAGAATATGGATAAAGACGTGCTTCTCAAAATGATAGAGGATATTATTGAGAAATACGGTCTATCCCGCTCGGATATTCACGGGTACGAGCATTATGGATGTGAAAGCGGCAAAGGTCTTGGAGAATACAACAAACAACCATATCTTAAACTTCGTGAGGACTTTAATGAACACAAAAATTTAGATTACTATCACTACGCAATCTTATATGTTCTGATAGTGTATTCGTTTAACAATCAGATTAGGTTCAATAGTAATGGCAAGTTTAATCTTCCTGTCGGAAAGCGTGATTATAATACCAAAATGCAGAAAAAGCTTTCTGATTTCATTGACCGACTGAAAGAGGATAATTTTGTTATTACAAACACCGACTTTGAGGTTTTCAGCCTCGATGGATATGGAGAAAACGACTTTATCTACGCAGACCCGCCCTACCTTATTACCTGTGCTACATACAATGAGCAAGGTGGGTGGAACGAGGATAAGGAGAGAGCTTTATATAAGTTCCTTGATAAAGCCAACGAACAAGGCATTAGATTTGCATTATCAAATGTGCTTCGGAGCAAAGGCAAGGAGAACGCGATACTGCTAAAGTGGCTTGAAGATAACCCTCAATATCGTGCGATTTCGCTTGACTATAACTATTCCAACTCCAACTACCAAACCAAAGATAGGTCATCGGGTAGTGAGGAAGTGTTAATCGTAAATTACTGATGACACACAACAACGCTGAATGAGTTCAAAAAGGAGGAAAACCGTGCCGTTAACATACAAGAGCTTTTGCTGGTGCTTGGGAACAACAAGTTTCAGAACCAAGAATTTTAATAGAACTATCGAGGAACAGTTAGGCTTGTTAAACGAGTTTTGGAGCAAGCCTGACAATGCCGATATTAGTTGGAGAAACAACAATAACATTCAGACGGAATACTATCTGTTTATGCAGGAGAAGGGCTTTGTTGAAGGCGACGCAGATAACAAACCCAAAGACGCTCGTGAAAAGACATCGGGTTTGGTGGATATAGGTCTGATTGACGACAACCGCCGTCTGACTAATGTGGGAAAAGCTCTGCTTGCAATAAGCGAAAGCAATGATTTCGGCTCGGACAATCATTTCGAGATACCTAAAGACAGCTTTATTTATCTGAAACAGCTGCTGAAAACCTCTTGTGTGGTTGACGGCAATACGGTTAGACCGCTCATCGTGTTGCTGTATCTCCTCTCCAAATTGGGAGAGCTTTCAGCAGATGAGTTTACATACCTGCTGCCGCTTTGTACGAGCAAGGAAACCACCGATGAAATCATCGCTTGCATTGACGATATAAAGAACGGGCAGAAAACTGTTGATGATGTAATTGTTTCAAGGCTGCTGTCAATGGACAACTACAAGGAAGCGTTATCACTGCTGTTGTCGCGGGAAAAGGTTGACGAGAACTTGATTTGCGAAATAGGGATAAACCGAAAGAGCCGCAACTACGATAAGCCTTATTTCTCGCTTTACAAAGCCTTGCATAAGGTCTATATGGAGAAAGATAGGTCGGCTTTTGTTGAGGTCTTTGACGCTGCAAAGAAGATACGCATAAGCAATTATTGGATAAAGTATCTTTTTGACACTAATTCCAGAGTTGCGCTTGTAAGGAACGCTGAAGCTCATATCAAGCCTACGGATTTCGATAATGTTACTACTGAAAACGAGTTCAAAACAGCTTTCTTTAAGCTTATGCAGTTGTTCAAGGCAAAAGCAACGCTGCGTGATTATTTCGACTTAAACCGCCGCTTTTTCAGAACTACCGATATTGTTCTGTTTGAGAACGGCGTAGTTAATCTTGATGTTGTCCCCAAGCATTTCTTCAAATCGGTTATTGACAGCCTGTATGAGCAAGCCTACATTTCATCAGACCTCTTGTATGAAAACTGTGCCCTTGAAGAAATCGCAGATTGCCTTGTTATAAATGATGATGTAGTTATCAAGTGCATAAATGCAGAGCTTGGTATCGGTACGACCACTATTGATACAGCACGAGAAGCATTGGAGCGTATCAGATACAAGCGCTTTAAGACGCTTATTGACAAGAAATTCTCCGATGACAATCTGCTTGAATTGCTTACCTGCTTTGAAAACCGCAACGATGATGAAATCAGAAGAATGGTTACGGACAATGCAGATGTTCCGACAATGTTTGAATATGTGTTGGGCGTATTGTGGTACAAAATCAGCGATTATCAAGGCAAGGTCCTTGACTATATGAAGCTCTCGCTTGACGCTGATTTGCTGCCTAAAACCCACGCGGCAGGCGGTGAAGCTGATATTGTCTATGAGTATAGTCAAACGGCAGATTACCCCGAACACGCTTTGTTGTTGGAGGCTACCCTTGCCGACAGCTCAAATCAGCGGAGAATGGAGATGGAGCCTGTATCAAGACATCTCGGACAGCACTTGCTCCGAACAGGCAACCTGAACTCCTACTGCGTATTTGCAACGGGAACATTGAATATAAATGTCATCGCCGATTTCAGAAGCCGAAAGTCAATTCCCTATTATGACCCGCAGGACTATTCAAAGAACGTTTCGGGAATGAAGATTATTCCCTTGCAGATTTCAGAGCTGAAAACAATCTTGCAAAAAAACTTGAAGTACAAAGAATTATATACTGTTTTCGAGACAGCATTTCAGACTGACGAACCCATACCAACATGGTATACAGGGAATATTGTAAAAATTATTGATTCAATAGGAGAGTAATTGTTTATGAGCCAAAGCAAGAAATTAGGTCATGATGATGTTTCGGGTTTTGAGTTTGCAAAAGAAATGCTTTCGGACGATATAACGGCAGCAATAAATTTTGACAGAATACAGTATAGTTCCAAAGATGGATATATTATTTTTGAATATCTTCTATGTGAAGAAGAACAGAAAGTTACGCCATATACAAGTCACCCAAGGAATTACTGGACAAAGAATAAAATGAAATTTCTTCGTTTGTGGAAAGTTGCAAAAGACTTAAATGCTACTTTATACCTTGTTAATTATGCCAAAAAAGGAACTGGGGCTGAAAATGAAATTTTACTAATCCATGTATTAGATATGGACGATTCCGGAATTCAAAAAGAAGAAATCACAAGATTTACTAGAAGTGAATTTCAATCATTTTTCAGGACATTAAATAAACAATGCCTTGAATCCAACGCTTATATCACGCCACAACAAACTGAAGAATTATTATGTCCAAGATGCAACCAAGTTGTTGATTTGCGCCATTATAATAATAGTTCTTATTATTGTTGTACGAAATCATGTGGTATGGATGTAGGGCGGTCGTTTGGCAAGGTCATTCCTCACGAAACCGTTATTGACCTTATACACGGAAATGTATGCCGCTTTGAAGACTATTACTTATTCCCGGATTGTGTAAGTTATCAATTTAAAAACGACGTAAGATATTGTTGGAAAAAGGTTAAAATTAACGTATCCTCAAAATAATTCCTCGTTACAAGCAAAGCGGGAACTATGCTAAAACCGTTCTTAATATTAAAAACATGATACACGCTGCATTGAAACATGCCTGTATCAATGGTTTTGTAAGCCGAAACATTGCCGATCTTGTAAAAACGCCCAAGCAGGAAAAAAGTGATGCGTGTACTTACTATTGAAGAACAGACCGCATTTGTCAATGCCGCACACAATGACCGGTAAGTGATCCCCATGATACACGTTCGCTCAAGTATGAAACGTGAGTACAAGGACGATTTTTCCCCTGATTCGGCTGAATTCTTCGGAGATAGTGATGAAAACAAGACTGTTCTTATGCGAAGCTCTCCGAAAATTTATACCAGTATCCGAGATATTCCCCTTATTCCCGAGATTGTTGAGATACTTAAGCAGCAGCTTGACTACACTGCCGAAGATAAAGACCGAGCAGGTATGGCGTATTCCGACTATGGCTTTGTTTTTTCCAATCTGCTCGGTCAGCCATTTGTCCAGCGTACTTATGCTGACAGCTTTGACCGAATAGTAAAGGCAGCAAAATGCTATCTGTATGAACATGGGTAGAAGACCATGTTGCAAAACGAGAGGATAAAATATTACAACGCTTTTTTCTGTTTTTGGTTTCTATTGCTTGATTTTAAAACCAACTAAACGTCGGTCATACGAAACATATTTCGTATGACCGGCATAAATTTATCTGTAAATAACCCTCTCCAAAGCATCTCGTGGAATCCTCCAGCTCCTACCAATCTTAACCCCGGGAAGCTTACCCGAACGGAGCAGATTGTAAACAGTAGTAAGCGAAAGTGCAAGTTCGTCTGCGACTTCATAAGGCGTAAGGTAATCATCGTAATCTGAAAGCATTGAAAAGCCTCCTTTTTGTAGTATTTACTCTTTTGTTGCAATATGCCGCAACCCTTCGCAAGCTGTGATAAAGCTTCACATTTCAAGTATATATCATATTAGTGTAAGAGCATGAAATAAACGTTTAGATCCCCATGTTTTCCGGCGTTTGCCGGAGTGCATGGGGATTTTTTCATGTTTCTAAAAACTATTGTGTTTATGCTGAAATCTATGTTTTACAGCAAAAAAAGGCACAAAATCTATTTTATGAAAGGAGAGAAAAGTTATGAACAAAATCATCGGTGTGGTCGTTATTGCCATAGTTACAGCGGTTGTAAAGGCTATTACGGAAGATTAACCAATCAAATTCAAGCACGAAAAGTGCGATACTTTGCGAAAGGCGGCGATACTTTATGTCAAGCGTTACAGAAGACCTTATCCTTAAAGATCGGAAGAGCACACGTCTGAACTCCAGTCACCGGCTATGATATCT